>JAKALZ010000216.1 GCA_021813065.1 bacterium | reverse complement strand
CCCTTGACCGGAGCATCGCTCTCGGCAAGGCTCGTGTCGTACTCCGCAGAGAGCGTGGGGGAGGCATCGCGCTTTTTTACCTCGATGTTCGCACGATCTTTTTCGAGTTCTTTGAGCGGCATAGACGCGATGAGACCATCGAGCTCATTGAGCGTCGAAGCCAGGAGGAGAATCTGATCCATGCCGGCCTTGACCGTTTTCTCGGCTTCGGGCATGTCATTGGGGCTCATCTTTTTAAAGGTGCTGAGGAAAGAATCCGCGTCTTTAGCGGCCTGCGCGTATGCGTCGGCGTAAGGCCCAAGCGACGCGTAGTTGACATTTCCCGCCGTGCCACCAGATGCGCCCTGCGACGTAGGGCCGATCGAGTCGAAGAACTGTCGAATCCGCTTGGGCATGCGCGCCTTGTAGTCGATTGAATGCGTAATGAGGCTAACTGCCATGACTGCCGAAGGAATGATGAACCAAGGTGTTTTTTTATCGGAGAACAGATTGATAAACAACAAGATCGTCGAAACGCTGAAGAAGCTAAAAAAACGGCTCAAGAATTTACCGCGTTCCTTATTGATAGCCTTGTACTCTTTGAGCTGATTCGCGTTGAGATTGGCGATTCCCTCGGCTTCCCGGGCGATTCGGCTAGATTGGCCAGCGCGGAAAAAGCGGCGCAGAAGGCCGAATAGCCACAGCGCGCTTATGGGCACGGCCCAGGGGACCTGGCTTGCGTAGGTAACGTTGACATAGTACAGCGCCGCGTTGAAACCGAGATAAGAGATGATAGAGGGAGCGATCGAGTGCCGTAGCCTATCGGCTGTTTTTCTGAGCTCAGCGCGATATGTCGCGAAACCGCTCGACAATGTATTGGAGAGCTTCCTGTTGATCTTTTCCCTGACGCGTTCCGCCACTTCATCCGCACGATAGGAGCCGCGGGAGCGCGAGTCCCTCAATATTCCCGCTTCAGAAAGGCTGGAGATGACGTCCCAGGCTGATTGCCCATATTTCCCAAGATAGGCCCAGGCCTCATCGGAGGACGGGCGGCGGCCGGTTCGTTTTATTTCGTCAAAGATCTGGCGTTTGAGCGTTTCGAAGGAGGGAATTGAGTTGGGAGCGTTCTGGAATGCCGCGTGTGGATCGCTTCCATTGATCTGGGCCTGTCGCTGGCGAGATCCGTCGTGTGCCGCGGTTGCGGCGCGTTGCGATTGCGCTTCTTTTTGTTCTGGTACGCTGGAAGGCGCCGCGCCCGCCTTCGGGGAAGTCTGCTCAGCGCTGTCGTCGAGCTTGAAAGCCTCTATTTTTTCTCCGCTCGGCATTTCGAGCACGACGGAGGCCGCCCCCTTTCTAATAGAAGGAGACGCATGGAGCGCGGCCGCGGACACGCAGATGCCACCCGATGGCACCGCTCGCACCAGCTCCTCCGCGATGTCCGCCGTGCTGCCAATCGCGCCGTCTTCGGCAAAAAGCACATCGCCGACATTGATGCCAATTTTCACCTTGATTGATCCCGACAGCGCCTTCTGAATGTCGACGGCTGCTTGAATCGCCGACGATGAGGTGTCGAAGCTTGCTATGGCCTCGCCGCGCGAAGATTCAAGAACACGCCCACCTTTCGATTGAGTCGCGGCGCGAATCGTCTCTCTAAATTGAGCAAAGGCCGATAACGCTTCATCTTTGCCGCGCGAGAGCAGAGAATCGGGACTTGCGATCTCGGCGTGCATGATAGCGCAGAGACGAATTTCGTCGGATGACATTTAAAATTAAGCCTATATCCAGAATTACACTTGGTCAAGCGGACGACATACGCGGGAACCGGTTTACCTCATACATTCGAAGCGCGCGGAGAGGTCTACAATCGACACTCTCCTGAGCGCGATTGAGATTTCTTCGTCGGCCGCGATTCCCTTCGACAAAGCGATCGACGTCTCAAAGCCGAGCTCTCTTATAAGGGCTGGGGCATTCTCCGAAGTATCGAGGACAATCGCCTTTCCTACCCAACCGGGATTTTTGCTCAGATGCACCATAGTCCAGTGCGCGCGTGAGTCGCGCTCAGCCTGGCGGTTCTTTGCCGCCTGCTGGCTGTAGGTGTAGAGGCGTTCCTCGAGCGTTTCGGTGCTGAGAGGGGGAGTGGCGCTCGTGCCGGCGAGGGCGCGTCGAATTTGGTAGTGGGCGAGGAGATCCTGGTAGCGGCGGAGCGGGCTCGTGACCTGCGAGTAAAAAGAGAGGCCAAGGCCAGCGTGAGCCGAACAGGTGGCGCTGACAATGCTAGCGCGCATCGATCGACGGCGCGAAAAGTTTTGCGCGAGGCTAGGGGAGGGGCCAGCTCCGCTGCCGGAGTTTTTCGACGATGCCGGAGGATCCTGGGTCGCGTATGGAAATGGAAGATCTCTCTCGAATGCCCAGCGGGCGGCAGCCTCGCCTGCGAGGATCATGAGCTCTTGCACAAGACCGGCGGAACGAGTCGCGGGAACAATCTGAAACGAGGGAATATCGCCTCGAACCTTGATCGCGACTTCGGGAAATTCAATGTCGATCGCGCCGTGAGCCCTCCTGAGCATAGCTCGGGTGCGCGCCACAGCCCCAAGGCGCACGAGGACTTCGTCGGAATCGAGCATCGTATCGGCTTGCTGGTAGGTGAGGCGGCGTACGCGCACAGTGCTTGGGACGATATGAGTAGCTTCGATGCGCCCCTCTCCATCAAGTCGCACCCCAAACGAGAGCGCGGGAGATTCCTCCTGGAGCCCAAGCCCTAGAAGGCGAACCATATACTCTGGAAGCATCGGGATTGTACGCTCGGGGAGATAGAGTGTGGAACCCCGAATCATCGCCTCGCGATCTAGGTCAGAGAGTGGCGCGATTCTCGAGGCGGGGTCGGCGACGTGGATCCACACTGTGTCGCCCTCGATAGAGATGGCATCGTCGGGATCGTTCGACCACTCGTTGTCGATCGCGTAGCTCCTGAGGTGCCGAAAATCTGTCCTCGCGATGTTGGGTTCTGTGCGCTCAGTTTCTGGCACCGCGCAGCTTGGCGCGGTCATGATGCAACCGTTTCGTTCGGGCCATGGGTTGAAACTCGCGTCCCACACACCCGCCGCGATGAGAGCCTCGTGCACCGCGCGAGGTTCCATTTTGATGTCGATCGCGCGAACAAGAGCGCTCTCATCGCTCAACCCACGCGCGTATCTGCTCAAGTCGTCGATAAAGGGTTTAAAGCGTGGATCGTCTGTGCCAGCGTACGTGGTTCTATGTTTCCAGGAGCGAGAGAATTCCTCGATAAAGGTAGACTTGAGGGCGGTGAGTTCGCGCCGCTTTTCTTCTCTCTCCGCGAGAACGCGTTGCTCCTCTTGACTCCGCACGCGGACGCCCTCGTCGAGCAGTTCTACCGATGGCTCGTCGGTGAGGGCGCGCCATGCGCGCACAACGTGATCCGGCCCCGCGTCAGCCCACGCGAGCTCAGCGAATTCTCGCCACGGCATAGGGCCATAGCCCTCCGGGTGCTCCGCGCCGAGCAGATCAAGCGCGTCGCGAACATCAGTCCCCGCGTCGTCGGGGCCCTGAAACGAGAGAATCGGCCCAATGTGCGCGAGCACGAGATCCTTCTGACGCACGCGTCGCTCTTCGCCGTCGATGGTTCGCACGACGATCCTGTCGGTGTCCACCGAGGACACGATAGCGGGCTTCTGTTTGTACATAACGAGGGAACGGAGAGGGAGCATGCCTTGTTTATAGTCGCAAAGGTGCCGATACTCAAGTGTGTACGCCAACTCAGTTGCAGAGCATGGAACCCTGTGGTATAGTGCTGTCTGCTCAGATAGATATACTGAATGTGATAAAATTATTATACAAATATTAAGGAGAGGAAGATGACTGCGTTGCTCGTTGGTGTTGGACTTATCGTTGTCGCGGTACTCATGGTGCTGCCGGGAATTCTGGGCTGGTTTGGCGATGTGCTGACATTCCTGAGAGGCGCGATTCCCGTGCTCGCGGTGCTGATCGGCGCCTTGGCTGTCTTTA
>JAKALZ010000215.1 GCA_021813065.1 bacterium | reverse complement strand
GCTCGAGGCAAGCAGCATCGATGTGTTCGACAGGATTCTCGGGCTCGTTCTCGGTGTCGCGGAGGGGTTCATTATTGTGGCACTCTTCATCGTCATACTCCAGATTCAGCCTGTTGTCGATGTCGCAACGCTCCTGGCGAATTCACTGTATGTCAAATTGATTGGCCCCATCATTGGCCCCGCCCTCAGCGGTTCCATTTCTCCGATGATGAAGGGAGGCGCCATTCCTCAAGTGCTTCAAAACCTGAAGGGTAAATAGCGTGTTCGAGAATCTGCTCTTCCAGGAACGAGCCTCGGATCAGCTCGTGTCTATGATTAAAAACCGCACAATTCCGCCCGCGCTGCTCTTCGCGGGGCCTGAAGGTGCGGGCAAATTCACTGCCGCCCTCGAATTCGCACGCGTGTGCTCCTGCGAGCGGAGCGGTCAGTGGAACTGCGCTTGTCCACAGTGCGTGCGGCATAGAAGTCTCTCGCACCCTGACCTCATGCTGTTTGGCCCTCGGAGCTCACCGCAGGAAATCGCGGTCACTTCGGAGTATTTTTCGAGTAACCCGGGCGTGTCATCGTACTACGCCTTTGTCCGCGCTATCCGTAAGCTTCTGCGCCGATTCGATACGACGCTCTGGATAGGCGAGGAATCGAAGCTCAGCAAAGCTGCGTCTGCCATAGAATCGATTGAAGAGATGCTTGAAGAAATATCTATGCTCACCGCGAAAAAAAAGAACGATTCTCTCAAGCCGATCACGCAAAAAGCAGTCGAAGCGGCAGCTAGCCTCGAGGCGATGGTGCCCGATGGCATTCCCGTCTTCATGGTCCGCAATATGGCAGCCTGGGCATCCCTGGCTCCCGCGAGCGCACAGAAGACCATCATTATCCAAAACGCGGACGCCGCGAACGAGAGCGCTCGAAACGCAATGCTAAAAATCCTCGAGGAACCCCCCGCGAAAGTGCACTTTGTACTCACCTCCTCGCGGCGCGCGGCGCTCATCGCCACGATACTCTCGCGCTCGCGCCTCATATCGTTCAACGCGAGAACAGAAGAAGAGTCGCGCGAGATCGTTTCGAGGCTCTTTAAAATGCGCGATGATTTCGCTTCGCTGCAAGAATTCTTTCAAAAAAGAAGCGCGTATCCCGCCGAAAAAGCGAGAGCCGACGCGGAGCTCTTCTTTGGCGCGCTCATAGCCGAGGCCATGGCGCGCGACAGTGCCCTCTCAGGGGAAGTCGCGGAAGATCTTGCGCGGCGCGCGTCATCTTCTAGGGTCTCGGCCGCGCAGGCTCTCACGACAATCGCCGAAGAGACAAGTTCCTTCGGCGCAAAGAGCGCGAAATTCGCTGATTCTCTCTACGTGTTCATCCGCGCGTCGACGCGGCTTCTGGCCTCAGTCGCCCTTGATCCGACCTCAAGCGCCGCGCTCGTCGCCCACATCGATAGAGTGTCGGCGAAACTGCGGGAACTCGGGGTGCAGTACAAGGTCTTGAATCGCTCACCAGAGCTTCTTCTGGAGGCATTCGCCAACGTACTTGGAGTGAGAAATGAAAGCAGTCTATGAGAATGCGCTCAAGCGAATCGATCGAATTCCCCCCGAAGGACTGAAACAGATCATCCGGAATATCTCGGCGGAAAATTCTATCTACGAGGCAGCGCTGAACTCGACGCTCGATGGCATCATCGTGACCGATCTCGAGCACAAGCCTCTCCTGATCAACAGGTCGGCCGAAAAAATGCTGAGGGTGGTCTCCTGGACACAGGATCTCACGCTCTGGGAACAGCTCAGCGATGAGCGACTGACCGCCTTCTTCCGAAAGACCTTGACGGCTGAAGAGAATGTCATCAATCGCGAGATTTCAATCAATCGCCCGAGCGGCGCGCGCGTCATATCTATTAGCGTCTCAACACTCGTATCAGAAGGTAAAATCGCGGGCAATTTGATCCACATTGAGGACATCACCGAAAAACGGCGCCGGGACGCGCAACTGCGACGCGCGGAAAGCCTCGCTGCCCTCACCACGCTCGCGGCGGGTGTCGCGCACGAGATCAAGAACCCTCTCGCCTCGATAAGAATTCAGCTCGGCATCATGCACCGCATTCTCGAAAAGCGTTGTTCGAAGGACACTGAGCCTATTTTCCACAACATATCGCTCGTCGAGCAGGAAATTGATCGGCTCAATTCGATCGTCGTCGATTTTCTCTTCGCGGTACGACCCATGGATATCACTCTCATTCGAGATCGTGCCGAAGAGGTGGTCCAGGAAGTCGCCGAACTCATGAACCATGAGGCGGAAGAACATCGAATCACGCTGATTACTAAATTTGAGCCCGAACTTCCCGAGGTGATGATCGACCGCAAACACCTTAAACAGGCGCTGCTCAACATCATCAAGAACGCAATCGCCGCGATGCCTGAGGGCGGTACGCTCACTATCGCGCTCTCAACGCAGAACGACGAGCTCTTGATCGCCGTTTCCGATACAGGAATCGGCATTCCCGAGGAACTTCTCGCCAAGATTTTCGAGCCCTACTTCACGACAAAAGAGAGCGGCACTGGCTTGGGTCTCACGATCACCTTCAAGATCATTAAGGAACACAACGGCGAGATCACCGTAGAGTCGGCGCCGTCGAAAGGCTCAACCTTCACTATTCATCTGCCCATTCCTCAACCGGAACAGAAATCCTTGCCGAAATGGGATGACGGGCTCAGGGTCGAAGCTTCACACACGGAGGGATAAATGCGCGCCACGCTTCTCGTCGTCGACGACGAAACAAATATAAGGGATGGCCTCGCCCAGCTCTTCTCGATCGAGGGCTACGATGTTCGCACCGCGAAGGACGGGGTTGAGGGAAAGACGGTGATCGATAGGGATGACATCGATGTGGTGATCACGGACTATAAGATGGGCAGGATGAGCGGCCTCGACCTCTTGCAGTACATCGCGAGCACACACCCCGGTATACCCGTGATTATTCTTACCGCCCACGGGAGCGTTGATAAGGCAGTCGAGGCAATGCGGCAGGGCGCCTTCGATTTCGTCGCGAAGCCGCCCAATACTGACCACCTCGTCAATCTCGTGAAGCGCGCGCTTGAAACGCGCGAACTCTACCGCAGCAACGTTGAACTCACCGCGGAGGTCGAGAGCCAGCGCGCGCGCAGCTACATCATCGGCCAGGCGCCCGCGATCAAGCGAAACTTTGACCTCATCCGCAAGGTCGCGCCCACAAAGGCGAGCGTGCTCATTACAGGCGAATCCGGTGTCGGCAAGGAGCTTGTCGCGGACGCGATCCACAATCTCTCGCCCCGCAAGGATAAGCCCTTCGTGAAGGTGCACTGCGCCGCGCTGGCGGAAAGTCTCCTCGAGAGCGAGCTCTTTGGCCATGAGAAAGGTTCATTTACAGGCGCCACCGCGCGCAAGCGCGGACGCTTCGAGATGGCAGACGGCGGCACACTCTTTCTCGATGAGATCGGCGAGATCAATCAAAATGTGCAGATCAAGATTCTCCGCGTTCTTCAGGAGCGCAAATTCGAGCGCGTGGGCGGCGAAGAGACGATCGAAGTCGATGTGCGCGTCATCACGGCGACAAATCGCGACCTGAAAAAGGAGATCGCCGAGGGTCGCTTCCGTGAAGATCTCTACTATAGGCTCAATGTGGTGAACATCCACGTACCTCCGCTCCGCGAACGGCGCGAGGATATTCCTCTTCTCGCGATGGCCTTTTTGAAGGAGTTCGCCGAAGAGAACTCGAAACCGATTGAGGGCTTTGACCCCAAGGCTCGCCAGGCGATCTACACCTACGACTGGCCCGGGAATGTGCGCGAACTCCGAAACTGCGTCGAGAGCGCGGTGGTAATGGCATCAGGCAAGCTCATCACGGTGGATGACCTGCCGCCGGGCCCACGTTCGAGCGGCGAGAGCCGTGTAATAAGCATTCCTGCATTTTCGTCTATGGAGGATGCCGAGCGCATTCTCATCGCGGAGACGCTGGCGCTGGCGGGAGGAAACAAGTCA
>JAKALZ010000004.1 GCA_021813065.1 bacterium | reverse complement strand
AGCCTGGGGCGGAATTCTCTACCTCGGAGTGCTCTCATCCGTGGGAGCCTTTTTTCTCATCAATTACTCGCTCACCTATCTCAAGGCATCGCAGTCGGCGGTTTTTACGAACCTGGTGACGGTCATCACGGTGCTGGCGGGAGTCTTCATTCGGCATGAGGCCTTCAGCTGGGGGCAAGGCTTAAGCGTGTTTCTTATAGTGCTCGGTGTCGCGGTCGCGAACTCATCGACAAAAGCCGCGATCGGGAGACGGCGCGCGCGCTTATAAAGGAGCAATCTACCATGGATACCTGTGCGTTCTACGATGTGCACTGCCATCTCATGAATCTCTCGCATCCCGCGTTTGTCTCCATCATCGAATCGATGCGGCATCGTCCCCGCGAAGTGATCTACTCACAGCTCGCTTCCTTCGATTATCTCGCCTCTTCGGTATTGAAAAGGGGCGGCGAACACCTGCGCAACCTTCTCGCCGTGATGGACAACGATTGCGCGGATATTCTGTTTCTCATGGAAGACGATCTCGCCGGACAGTTCAGCGCCTCGAAAGGCGGCAGAAAATTCAAGGAAGAGCCGCCTCTGCGGGAGGGTGTCTTCCGAATGGCAGGACAGGATTTCTCTTCGATCGTGCTAACGCCCCTCGTGATGGATTTTTCAACGCCCTCGTCGCTCAAGCCCGACACCTACTACAATCGTACACCTCAGAAACCCATCGACGCACAGATTATCGATGTGATGTACGCGATTCGAAAGTACGCCGCGGCGAGGCCTGGGGGTGTCTTTCGCGCGTATCCATTTTTAGGCGTTAACACTAAAAATCACACACTTGAAGGGCTTTCGTCCTTTCTCTCTACATGGTTCTCCAAGTACACGCGGGATGAGAGGGTGTTCGAGCAGCGTTTCAAGTCGGCTTCACGTCACGGCGCGGAAATCGAGGCGCATGATTTTGGGCTCTTCGCGGGCATAAAGCTCTATCCTCCTCTCGGCTTTGATCCTTGGCCGGACGATCCCGAGGAGCGGGAAAAGGTCGAATTGCTCTATAGTTTCGCCGAATCGCGACGAATCCCTATCACGACGCACTGCGACGATCAAGGGTACCGCATTCTCAGCCTCGATGAATCTCTGCTCTACACAGCGCCTTCGAGATACGAGGCCGCGCTCGATCGCCACCCGAACCTTGTGCTCAACTTCGCGCACATGGGCACACGGCACATCCACACAATACGCGGAAAGGAGCAAGCGGACTGGCGCAAGGAGATTTTCGAGTTCATCCGCCGGTATCCGAATGTGTATACGGATTTTTCTTTCATCGGTGTGGAGCCTCGGTTCTACGAAGAACTGGCCGAGGTGCTCGCGGGCATGGATCGGGATGACGCCCAACACATTTCGCGGAGAATTCTGTTTGGGTCGGATTTCAGCATCAACCTTCTCAAAATCCGCTCGTACAGGGATTATATGGAATATTTTTCTCAGGCGTCGTTGCCCAATGAGTTCAAGCTCCGCTTCTGCTCGGAGAACCCGAGGAACTTTCTGTTTGGGAACTCGTGAGTGAGAACTGAGGCGCGATAGGCGCCCTTCGGACGCACGCGCGTGGGCGTGTCCGGATTCCCCTAGCGTCGCGGATCGCGAAGGGCCGCGGCATTCGCAAGTTCCAAAATCTCGCGGACAATCCACGAAGCCATAAAGTGACCCGCGGTCTGCGGCACGAAGGGCGCCGAGCCCTGGATACCGCGCTGACCTTCGCGAGGAATGGGTTTGACCGCCGGCTCATCCGACCAGACGACGGGAAAATCGAGAGGTACCCCAAGCCTCGTGAGTTTTTGGCGAACAGAGCGTGCGAGAGGGCAACCCTTTACCTCCTCCATCGTGCCGAGTCTGAGCCGCTCGGGCATAAGCCTGCCCGCGGTGCCCATAGAAGCTATGAAAATGAGATTTCGATTCCTGAGCGCCGAGATGAGGCTGACCTTTGGGCTGAGCGAATCGACGCAATCGGCATGGATGCGACACTCTTCGGCGATGGAGCTCGGCGCGGTCTCGTAAGTGAAGAATAGCTTATCCGCCACAATGTCGATGTCGGGGTTGATGCCATGCGCGGCGTCGATAAAGGCCTCTGTTTTAGATTGGCCAAGGTATCTTTCGGAGCCGAACGCGAGCCTGTTGAGATTGGAGGGTTCAACAAAGTCAAAATCGACAACGTGGAGGTGGCCTACGCCCACGCGCACGAGGTCGAGGGCGCACGCGGCGCCAACACCGCCAAGGCCGTACACCGCGACGCGCGCCGCTTCGAGCGCGCGCATGCCGGAATCTCCGACAATAATACGTGTTCGATCGCTAAAGGATGTGCGCTGCGGTGCTTCGCCTTTATGCTCTTCTTGCGTTTTCTTTTCCAAATTTCATACTCTCTCGGCGTTGTGGGCGCTGTCTTCCTGAGTTTCGCTGCCTGCACAGGACGCGCTGTCACGATTCATTCCATGAAGAAGATATGCGTCCACAAAGTTTTGCTCAAGAACCGGAAGAAGGGCGCTTGAGCTCATTTCGAGGACTTTCGCCATTTTATCCACCACCGCGATAATGTCTTCGCGCCGCGACCACGGTGAACCGTGCGGAGGCTGCCAGGGCGCGTCGGTCTCAGAGAGAATTCTCGAGCAGGGAATACCTCGAAGCGACTCGATGGCGTGGCGCGAATCACGAAGAATAGGTGTGCCGAATGAAAAATAGGCGTTTATTCCCTTTTTAAGGAACATCCGCGCCTCTTCGAGCCTGCCCGGCCAACAGTGGAAGATCACCGCGGGCACCGCCGCGAGCTCTCTGCCATAGCCCATGAGCATGTCTGTCGCCTTTCTCGCGTGCACGACGAGCGGGAGTCCGGCGCTCGCGGCGAGTCGGACCTGAAAGAGAAAGGCTTCGGTTTGAATGCGCGCCGCGTCAGGCTCTCTCGTCGTGATCGCGCTATCGCCAAAAAAATCGAAGCCGGCCTCGCCAATAAAGCTGATCCCGCGCGCGGCGCAGAGCGACGATAGAAATGCGGCGTTCCGCATGTCGGGATTTTGCGGGTGAATGCCGAAACCGGCGATCGTTGGAGGCAGAAGCCGCCGTAGCGCCTCGCTGCGCGTGAATTCCGCATGGGCGTGAGTAACCACCGCTGCTCGCCACGGAAAAGGCAACGGCGTTGAGGCAAAAGAGTGCTCTCGCTCCTCAAGATCAACAAGGTGAATGTGGGCGTCGCAGTACATGGATCCATTGTGCGATTCCGCCCGTGAGAGGTCAATGCGCATCCACGCGGGGCCATACGTCCCTCGATCCGCCGCGGTGTGCGCGAATTGCTCAGAAAAAGTAAAAATAATGCCTTTCCCTCTTGCAAAATAAAATGTCATATAATATATTATGTATAGCAAGATATTCTTGCAAAGGAGAAGAGCATGGAATCGATCCTATTGGATGCGAGGCGCGTGTGGCGCTCCATCCTGGACCTGGCGCATGCGCGACGCGATGCGCATGCTCTGTCAGACAACGAAGAAGGAGGGAACGCGATGTGGAACTGTCGGAGAATCGGGGAGCGTGTGGTGAGGGATGTGTATGGCCGAGAGGATCTCATCGATATCTACTCGGGCAGAGAAGCCTTTGAGCTTCACAAAAAGCTTTCATTCAATAAGATGCCACCGCTCTGAGCATCGTCGCGCGAACGATATACGCCGGTTCGGCGTTTGGCAAAAGTAGTACCCTCCATGCGCGCGATTTTAACATGGCGGGCGCGGTACCTTCCCTAGAAAAGGTGCTGCGCCGCGCCGCATTGCGTGCTACGCTGCAAAGCAGAAAGGAAGTGTGCGATGGGTGCGGCTGAGGAACTGTACGAGAAGTGGAAAAGCCAGTTCAGAAAGGGCTTTCTTGAGCTTTGCGTGCTCGAACTGCTTTCCGCGAGCGGCAGGAGCTACGGGCTCGCGATCATGGAACAGCTCAATCGCGCCGGAGTGGATGTCAGCGAAGGCACCCTGTACCCTCTTCTTATGCGTATGACCAAAGACGAAAGTGTGGAAGCGCAGTGGGAGACTCCAGAAGTGGGACATCCACGAAAATATTATATAATTTCCAGCAATGGGCGCTCACTCCTCGCACACATGAGAGAGGAGTATGAGAAGAGCGCGGAAGCGCGGCGGATGTTGGAGAGGGGAGGGCATGCTGTATGACCCGCAGTGAGTATATCGAAATCTTGACCCATCGTTTGCAGGGAATCGATGATGCGTCGCTTCAGGATATGATTCTCGAGATCGAGGACCACATCGACGGGCTCGAGCGCGAACACCCGGAGAAGAGCTCAGAAGAGATCGTTCAGACGCTTGAGTCTCCAGAATCACTCGCCGACAGTTTGAGAGAGGCGGCTGAATTAGGGCCGTACGCCGAGCTTCGAGGGGAACAGCCTCGCGCCGAAGAGTCGAACCGAGAGCGCCGCGCGCATGGTGGAACAGCTGAAGAGGGCGAGTCTGGCGATGGCGGTACCGCTCAAGAAGAGATCAAAGGGGCGGGCGCAAAGACGTCTGGAAGAAAAAAAGTACACATCAGGATCGACGACGCGGAACTCCACGAAGCTATCAAAAAGGCTTTTGATATCGCGAAAATTTTCAGCCGCAGACATAGAGAGGGCGGTGAACCATCCTTCGATGATCTATTTGCCGAAGCTGTCGATCTCGGTGATATAAAACTGTCGAGCGCCCGTCGAGTTTCGCTCAGAACGCGGTCCGCGGATGTCGCGATTCTTTTTTCGAACGATCGTCTCTCTATAGAGACTCCCGGCGAAGAACGACCACACTTGCGGTTGGACTATTCGAGCGAAAGCGCGCTCAAAATCTCCGTACCGATAGGCGTGTCGGAGCCAGACCGAATTGAGCTCCGCATCCCAGCATCGGTCGACGATCTCGAGATCTCGACGATATCAGGGGATGTGCGCGTTCTCGACAGAGTCGGTCCCCTTGCGGTGTCGACCGCCTCCGGCGATATACGCGTCGACGCGTGCGACGGAGACTTGCGGGCGAAATCAGCCTCCGGCGATATCTCGGTGAGCGAGTGCCGAGAAGATATCAAGGTGTCAACAGCTTCTGGCGACATCGAGATCCGCGCGGATGAGCTGTGCAACTCGATCGAGGCGGTGAGCGCCTCTGGCGATATTTCTCTCCGCTATCCAGAAGATTGGGACGCCACAGTGAGCGTTTCGACAGTCTCTGGGGATATCGACCACGACGCGGTTCAAACGGGCAGAGGATCGATTCGGGTAGGGAGCGGGCTCGTGCCGACAAAACTCTCTACGGTGTCGGGCGATATTCTCATTCGCAAAGAATAGATCCCCGCCGTATATTCTCACGTTCAATCAATACTCAGAGATATCCTAGCTTCTTGGCTTGGGCGGTGAGATCGTCACGGAACATGGGGTGCGCCACCGCGATGAGCTCTTTCGCCCGTTCGCGCACAGTTTTGCCGCGCAGCCGCGCGATGCCAAACTCCGTGATCACATTGTCCACGAGGCTCCTGTGCAGCGTCACGGCCGAACCCTCGGCGAGCACGGGCGAAATTGTCGAAAGTGTGCCGTTCCTCGCGGTGCTGTAGCAGGCGATAATGCTCTTTCCCTTGCCATCGAAGCCTTCTGCCGCGCCCTCGGCGGTGTCGGACTGACCGCCAGTGCCGGAGTACTGGAGGGGCCCAAGGCTCTCGCTCGCCACCTGGCCCGTAAGATCGACGCTGAGGCAAGTGTTAATCGATACCATTTTGGAGTTCTGCGATACCACAAATGGGCTATTGACCCACTTGCCGCGCTGGAACTCCACGCCGACATTGTCGTCGAGCCAGTCATAGAGCTTGCGGGAGCCCATTGCGAAGGTCGCGACGACTTTGCCTTTGTGGAAAGCCTTGGCGCGGTTAGTGACGACACCCATCTCGTAGAGCTCCATCACCGAGTCGACGATCATCTCGGTGTGGACGCCGAGTTCCTTTTTGTCGCGCAGGGCGAGGGCGGCGGCGTTCGGGATGCCGCCGATGCCGAGCTGGATAGTCGAACCGTCTTCTATTAGCTCGCCAATGTAGTTGCCGATGGTGAGGTCGGTCTCGCTCGGCTGCGGCGAGGGCAGCTCGGGCACTTCCTGCTCGTATTCGACAAAGTAGTCGACGTGGGAGACGTGGAGGAGTGTATCGCCAAAAGTGCGCGGCAGGAGCGGGTTCACCTCGAGAATGACGAGGTCGGCTGCCTCGAGCACGTCCTTTTCGTAGGTAATGCCCAGAGAAAGCGAGACATAGCCGTGCTTGTCGGGTGGTGTGCAAGTGCC
This sequence comes from bacterium, assembly GCA_021813065.1. Lineage (GTDB taxonomy): Bacteria > Spirochaetota > Spirochaetia > Treponematales > Rectinemataceae > Rectinema. Next base: position 12,052 of record JAKALZ010000004.1, on the reverse strand, counting down.
GAAGAAGATGTGCGGCTTGCGCGCGAAAATGAAGTCAGTCGCCGCGCGGTGCAGCATGTTCGGCACGTAGGTCACAGTCCCGGTGTTTGCCTTGAGCGCTGCCCGCGAACCCGGCGCGTGAAACCAACTCGCGAGCTCGAAGTGCCCCTTCATCTCTGGTTTCATATAGAAATCATAGGGCTTAAGCGTGAGGCACGAGAACACGCGCACATTCTCAACACGCTCCGCGATGCTGTGAAACTGGCCCATGCAGCCTTGAGGCTCGGATGCGCACATCGCGACCACGATGTTGTTGTCGCTTTTGATCTTAGAAACGGCCTCAGGAATTGAGATAAGTCTCTTTTTATATTCATCTTGATAATTCATGATTCCTCCTATATTCATTCACATACGGTGCGCGCAATCTCCCGCGCGGCGCGGCTAGAATGGCCACTGCTCATTGCCGCTGGCCTGCGCGCTCCATCTTCAGAAGCGCAGCAGAGAGGCGCCGACGGCCAGGCCTGCCCCAGACGCCACCAGCACCACAAGATCGCCTTTTTTAATACGGCCGGCGCGCACCGCCTCGTGCAGCGCCATCGGTATGCAGCCAGAGCCTGTGTAGCCATAGCGGTCCATCACCATCGTCGTCTTCTCGAGCGGCTCGCCGAGCACGCCCATAACCTGCTCGATCACCGATTTATTGATTTGGGTGAAGAGGTAGTGGCTCACTGCAGACTGTGAAACTCCCGCCTTCTTGAGAAGCTTGAGCACGAGTGGCGGCCAAAGCTTCACGTTGCGGTCGCCCGGCAGCTTCTGCAGCAACTGCAGCCCATATTCGCCCGAATCGAGACGCTCGCGCGTCACGGGCAGCTTGGTGCCACCCGCGTACACGCCCACATAGTTCCACTGCGTGCCATCGGTGACGAAGGCCCCATCAACGTAACCCGATTCGCGCTCTTCTTGGCGCGCGAGCACCACCGCGCCCGCGCCGTCGGCGAAGATCGACCAGCCAAACGCGTCGCCATCGCGTATGTAGGCGGGCATGTTGTACACGCCGACCACGACCGCGTAGCGCATGCTGGCGTCGGTAACGAGGTGGCGCGCCGCGGCGTCGAGCGCCTCCACGAAGCTCGCGCAGGAGGCGCCAAGGTCGAAAGATTTCGCGTCGGTTTCGCCGCCCTGGAGTCTCCCCTGCACTACGATCGAGGTCGCGGGCGAGATGTACTCGGGCGTGTCGGTCGCCACGATGAAAAGCCCGACCTCCTTGGGATCGACGTGCGCGGACTCGAGCGCGCTCCGGGCCGCTTTTTCCGCGAAGTCCGCTGTGCTTTCGGCGATCCCCGAGAGTCGCGCGATGTGGCGAGCCGCGATGCCCAGTTTCGCCTCGAGACGCTCGGCATCGAACTCAATGCCGGTGAGTTTTTTAAGAGTGCTGTTGTCGATCGGCGCGCCGGGGACGTACAGCCCCGTGCCGATGATGACCGCTTTTGGCATATCATCCTCCATACAGTTATTGGTCAGTAATTCAATTCGCGCTTCGATACTTCTCCCCCAGGAGACCGTGCATGTAAAGATTTCCTATTTCCTCGATCACGTGGCGCGCTGTCTCGGGCGAGTTGTCGAAGATGATCTCGATGCCAAGGTAGTGCGCGACTCCCAGCATAAACTCGATGCAGGTCGTCGATTCGCAGCCGAACGACGCGTCTTCGCGCCGCAGATAGCCTCGGTGGAAGGCGTCGTAGTAGTCGCGCACCTCATTAGGCAGTACGAATTCAGCTTCGCGCACGATGTTGTAGCAATTGCGGTCTATGGAGAGAAAAAGAATGAAGAGCCAGAGCCCACGGAGCTCGCGCTCGAGGCGGTTGAGGCCGTTCCCGAGATTTAGGGTGATGAAGTGGCGGACATCCTGGCCGACCTCACGGATCACTTCCTTATAAAATGACTCTTTGCTCTCGAAGTACCGGTAGAATGAGCCTATCGCGAGGTTGGCGTTCGAGGTGACTTCGTGGATATTGGTTTCGAAATAGCCCTTCTCTCCGAAGAGCTTTCTTCCTTCGGCGAGGAGCTGCGCTTTGCTATCAGGCAAAAGTTCGATGGGAAGCGGTGTGATCGAGGTTGAAAAGATGCGCGGCCAATTGATGGACTGCGGCTGAAAAAGTCCGCTGCCAATAATGCTAGAGAGCGACTCGACGCTCACCGGTATCTGATGGAGCGCGGCGCGTATCGCCGCGAAACGGAGCCCCGCGAACACGAAGAGATACTCGGCGACAGTGGGATCGTGATCGAGCACCACCGAGAAGGCGTGACTGTAGACTTCCTTAAGCGCGCGCTCGTACTTGAAAAAGCGGTACTGCCCCTCGCGGAATACACGGACAAGAGGAGTGTACTCCTGTGAAAAGTTGTAGATGATCGCGATGAGGGTGGGGAATCGATCGCGACGGGGCATGTTCGAGAGAGGTTTGAGCGCTGATTCGATCTTGTGTACCACGAGATCGAGAATCGCGCAGAAAATCTCTTCCTTGTTCTTGAAATGGCGATAGAAAGCGCCGTTCGACAGGTTGGCGGACCGACATATCTCGGCGACGGATACCATTCCGTACCACTTTGTGGAGAAAAGAGTTGTCGCGCTCTCTATGAGCGCTTGCCGAGTATCCGTGCTCATCGCCGCCCTTCGAAGTGAGAGGTGATTCACTTCTTACGTTCGCCAAGTATATACCCTGTTTCCGTAGCGCGCAAGCAAAAAATACTCACGAAGGCTTGCCTGGGCGGCGGAGATTCGCAAATCCTATATAACCACATAATATATAATACTTTATGAATTATGTCGGCTTGTGTCATAATTCTTTTAACACAATTTACACACTTTCTCACTTGACGGAATGAAAATTCCGTTCAACAATATAGTGAGAGCTGATTCATCTATAGCGCGCCGCTGCGCGCGCTGGCACAGGGAGTAACAATGCACGTTGGAATCGCAGGAATTGGGCTCTATATACCGCGGCATAACATGAGCGCCGCCGATCTGGCGCAGGCGACCTCGGTGCCAGAAGATGTCATCGCCCTCAAATTTGGCATCAAGCACAAACCGATCGCCGATCAAGGCGAACCGACCAGCTACCTGGGACTCGCGGCCGCGAGAGAGGCCCTTGCTGAGGCAGGGGTGAAAGCCGAAGACGTCGACCTTTTGATTTGGTGCGGAGCCCAGCACAAGGATTATCCATGCTGGCTCGCGGGACTCTATGTGGCGAACCAGCTCGGCGCGACCCGCGCCTGGAGCTTCGACATGGAAGCCATGTGCGGCTCCATGATGGCGGCGATCGATGTCGCGAAATCGCTCATGATGGCTCGCGACGATCTCAACACGGTGCTCCTCGTTTCAGGCTACCGAAATAACGATCTCATCGATCTCTCGTACCCTCCGACACGCTTCATGATGGATATTGGCTCGGCAGGCTCCGCCTGCGTCCTGAAAAAGAACCTCGGGCGCAACGTCGTGCTGTCGTCAGCATTCAAGGGCGACGGCTCGCTCTCCGAAATGTGCGTGGTGCCCGTGCTTGGCTCGAAGGCGTGGCCACCCGCGGCCGGCGACGAGGCGCGCGCGTCCTTCGCGGTGCCCGATGATCAGGCATTCAAGGCCAAGCTTGGCGAGGTCACGATGCCGAACTTCTACGCGGTGATCCGCGAATCGATGCGCAAAAGCGGTTTTGGGGAGGGCGACATCGACTACCTCGCGATCCTCCACTTCAAGCGCAGCGCGCACATGGCGGTGCTCGAGGAGCTTGGACTCAGGGAAGATCAGTCGACCTACCTCGACGAGTATGGCCACCTTGGACAAAACGACCAGCTTTTGTCGATCAAGCTGGGGTTGGAGACGGGGAAGATCAAGGATGGGAGCCGGATCGTGATGGTGGGAGCGGGGCTTGGCTTCGTGTGGGCCAGCACGGTGGTGCGCTGGGGGCCCTGTCTCGAAGAGGCGCGCTGATCCGCAAAAGCGCTAGCCGGGCCGCACACGCCCGTGACCGCCATGGATCGTAGCGCCGCCGCGACAATGGTTACTGCCGGCCGGGAAAACCCCGGTCGGATAATAAAAAACCGCCGCGCGACGGCGGCTTCTAGGAGGCATTCATGAAAAGAATGATGTTCGCACTGGCAGTGCTCGTGATGATCGCGGGCAGTGCTTACGCGCAAGGCACCATCAAACTCGGTGGCATCTGGACCCTCGCCGACATCACTGGCAAGCAGGGCAGCGCCGCCGCGCAGATGGCGGTCGATGAGATCAACGCCGCGGGCGGCGTGCTCGGTAAAAAGCTCGAACTCATTGTCGCGGACGACGAAGGCAAGGCCGACAAAGCCGCAGCCGCGGTCGAAAAGCTCGCCACAGTGGATAAGGTCGATGTCTTTATCGGCGGCATGGCTTCCGGAGCCGAACTCGGCAAGATCCCGGCCTTCAAGAAATACAACAAAGTGGTTATGTCCACTGGCGCCGCCGCGAGCACTGTCGTAGAAAAAGCGCTCGGCCCGAGCCCGGGATCGGATTTCTACTTCCACATGCACCCATGGGATTACAATCAGGGTCAGTCTTACCTCGAAGGCTGGACCGCGATCAACAAAAAAGATCCTAACATCAAGATCGCCAGAGTATTCCTTGGCTATGAGGATGGCGCGTTCGGTCAATCTTCTTGGGTCGCTACGAAGACCCTCTTCAATCCAAGCATGGGCTTCACAATCGATGGCGCCTCTTTCAAGAGCGCGGCGTTCGGCGGTGGCGATTACACCGCGATGCTCGAAGCAGCGAAGGCGTTCAAGCCAGACATTTTCCTGTGGGCGGGATATGACGCTGACGCGCTCCCCATGCTCGAGCAGGCGAAGGCAATGAAATTCACTCCCGGCATTTTCCTCGGAGCGCCTCCGGGATGGCCCAAGGATTTTGGCGAATCCAAGCTCGCGCCGAACGTCGCGCTGTACGGCATGTGGTCGACCGCGATGAACAAGAATAATCCGGCAAGCGACAAGTTCTACAAAAACTATGTAGCCAAGTTCAAAGAAGAACCCGCCACCTACTTCGCGCCGCTCGCGTATGCCGCGGTCTACATTGTCGCCGATGGCATCAAGGCTGCCGGCACGACCGAAACCGCGCCGCTCGTGAAGGCCCTCGAGGCGACGAAGTACGCGTCTCCGCTTGGCGAAACGATTACCTTCAGCCCCTCGATGATCATCAAGCATCAGGGCATCACCCGCCAGAAGATTCTCCAGTGGCAGAATGGAGAGCAGCAGGTCATCTGGCCCTTCGAGGCAGCGACCGCCACGCTCGTGTATCCGTTCCCGGCATGGAAGTGATCTTGCCGCGATGAAAATGAGGTCCGCCGCAGGCTTTGCCCTGCGGCGGCATACTTTAAACGTACAGGCAGTCAAGATGGCAATACAACGACGTACCGCGATTGCCGCCGCGATCAGCATCGCGGTCGCAATCGTCCTGATTCTGTGGAAACCGACGGTGCTCATCTACGGTCTCCAGGCGGCTGGATTCTACGCCGCCATCGCGATTCCGATGGGATTGGTCCTCGGGATTGTGCACATCGTCAATCTCTCGCACGGCGAGTTCATGATGCTCGCGTCCTACGCCACCTATTTCGCGTGCAAGGCCCTGGGCATGGATCCGCTCCTCGCGATCATTCCCACCGCCATTGTGACGGCGATATTCGGCTGGGTAGTCTTCCAGCTCACCATCCGGCGCGCGCTGAAGGCGCCGGAGCTGAACCAGCTCATCATGACCTATGGGCTGGCGATCGCGTTCAGCCAGGGCATCAACCTCATATTCAGCACGAAGACCTACAAGATGCCGCTCGATTATGTGACATCGTCGATGACCATCGGCGACCTTTCCTTCGGGACATGGTCCTTCGTGTTCGTCGGAGTGGCGCTCGTCTTCATGTTTGGGCTTCAGTTCTTTCTCACGAAAACCACGACCGGCAAGGCGGCGATGGCGGTTGGCCAGAATCCGAAGGGCGCCGCGATTGTCGGGATCAATGTGTATAGAACCTATGGCATCGTGTTCGCGCTCGCGCTCGCGCTCGTCGGCGCGATGGGCGCGCTCTTCCTCACGAAATCGGCTATTTTCCCCAGCGTCGGCTCGCCCTTTACGATGAAGAGCTTCTGCCTCATCGCGATGGCAGGGGTGGGCAACATTCCCGGCATCCTCAGCGCGAGCGTGCTTCTCGGCGTTACCGAGCAGTTCCTTCGCGCGTTCCGGGGAACCCGCGACTGGGCGGAGATCGTATTCTTTATTTTGATTATCGGCGTCATCCTGGCGCGCTCGTATAAAGGGAGGAAGGCATGAACCGCAGGCTCTCGCTCTCGCTCGCCGTCCTCTTCGGAGTCCTCGCCCTCATTCTCCCCGCCTTCGCGGGAGACTATCCGCTCCAGGTCGCGCGCAACATCATGATGTACATGGCCTTGGCCGTCACGTGGGACATGCTGATCCGCTCCGGCCAGGTTTCCTTCGGTATCGCGGGGCTTTTTGGCCTCGGCGCCTACGCGACGATCCTCAGTGTCGTCCACGCGAATTTTCCGCCCATTCTCTCGATACTCTTCGGAGGCGCGTTCGCGGGGCTCGTCGCGTTCTTCATCGGGTTCCTCATCCTGAGATTGAGGGCGATCTACTTCTCGATCGTCACGCTCGCGCTGAGCTCGATATTCATGATCGTGATGCAGAACCTCGTCGAGTTCACCGGCGGACCCCTGGAGGCTCATCATCCAGCAGGGAATCATCTTCAACGGCGACACCCACAAGCTCTACTGGCTCACCCTCGCGGGACTCGCGGTGGCCATCATCGCGTCGACCTGGTTCGAGAAGAGCAAGATCCGCTTCGCGCTCACGGCGATCCGCAACAATGAAGTGTCGGCGAAGTCCTCCGGCGTGAATATTTTCCGCTGGCTCCTTCTTGCCTTCGTAGTTACCTCGGCGATCCAGGGGCTTCTCGGCGGAATCTTCGTGCAGGAGTACGCTTTCGCGACGCCGGACTCGGTGTTCAGCGCCGACTTCACGCTGCTGCCGCTCGGCATGGCCCTTCTCGGGGGCACCTACAGCACCACAGGGCCGATCATCGGCGCGGTACTCCTGGGCCTCGTTTCAGAGTGGCTGAAAATGAAGATTCCCTACGGCCACCTCGTGGTCTACGGCATCATGATCATCGTGGTCATACTGTTCATGCCGCAGGGCCTTAAAAATGTGCTGAAACCGGTCGCGAAGAAGGCTGAGGGGAGGGGCGCATGATCAAGCTGAAAACCACGAACCTCACAAGGCGATTCCTTGGCCTTGTCGCGGTGAACAATGTCTCGTTCTCGATGGCCGAGGGAGAAATACTCGGCATCATCGGACCAAACGGGGCGGGCAAGACAACCTTCATCAATCTTGTTTCGGGCATCATCATGCCGAGCGAGGGGAAGATCGAATTCAAAGGCAACGACATTACCTACATGCCGGCCCACGAGCGGGCGAGGCTCGGCATCGCGCGAACCTATCAGCTCATCCATCCGCTCGAGAATCTCAACCTTATCGAGAATGTCATGGTGGGTTCGATTTTCGCGAGGAGAAACAATCTCAAGGAAGCGCGGCGCAGAGCCGAGGCGATTTGCCATGAGCTCGGACTCTCGGGGCTCGAGCGCGATACGACCAAGCTCACCATCCTCGAGGTCAAGAAGATGGAGATCGCGCGCGCCCTCGCCAATGAGCCCGAGGTGCTTTTCCTCGACGAAGTGATGGCGGGCCTCAATGCCGACGAGACCAAAGACCTCATCGCAATGGTGCAGAAAATCGCCAAGGAACGAAAGCTCGCCGTGGGTGTGGTCGAGCACGTGATGGGCGTCATCCGCGAACTCACGAACAGAGTCATTGTCCTCGAGGCTGGCGAACTCATCGCCGAAGGCCCTTACGAGGAAGTGTCGAAGAATCCTCGCGTGGTCGAGGCCTATCTGGGGGGAGGAGCCGCATAATGCTCAAGATACAAGGACTGGAATGCGGCTACGGCCGGATGCGGGTGCTCGAGGCGATCGACTTCGAGGTGGGCGCCGAGTCGGTCGGGCTTTTCGGCCCCAACGGGGCGGGCAAGACGACGCTCATCAGCGCCATCATGGGCATGGTGAAACCTTGGAAGGGCAGCATCGAGCTCGATGGTCAAAAGATCAGCGGAGCTGAAACGTACAGCATCGCGCGGATGGGTGTCGCCCTTGTGCCGCAGGAGCGCGAGCTCTTTCCCGGCATGTCGGTGGAAGACAATCTGATGCTCGGCGCCGCCTACATTCCGCACGCGAAAGATGACATTCCCGCGCAACTCGAGAAGATCTACGCGATGTTCCCGATTCTAAAAGAACGACGCGCGCAGTTCGCCGGCACCATGTCCGGCGGTCAGCAGCGAATGCTGGCGATCGGACGCGCCCTCATGTCGAAGCCACGGCTTCTCATCCTCGACGAGCCCTCGCTTGGCCTCCAGCCATCGATTGTGGCCGAGGTGTTCGATGTGCTGAAGGGGCTCAAGACTTCGGTATCGATCCTTGTGACCGAGCAGAATGTGCGTGAGAGCCTACGGGCGATCGACCGCGGGTATGTGCTCGAGAATGGGCGCATCGTGCTCGCGGACAGCGCCGAGGGGCTCAAGACGAACCCCTATGTCGTGAAATCCTACTTGGGGATATAGGAGCGAGGAGGCGCGGCTATGGCCGAGATGGAGGTACCCGCATGGCTTTCATAGAAGCGCGTGGCGTCAAGCTCGCGTATGAGCGCGTTGGCGAGTGGGAGCCAGGCGATGGTAACGGGCCGGCTCGCGCGGACTCCTCGATAGGCGCGGCCGAAGGGGTGCCACTCATCCTTCTCAATGGCATCGCGATGTCGATTTCGCACTGGAAACCGATGATCGCGGCCTTGCCCGAGGGCACGCCCTGTCTCTGCCACGACTTTCGAGGGCAGACTCTGAGCGACAAGCCCGCCGGCCCCTACTCGCTCGAGATGCACGCCGATGATCTCGCGGCGCTGATGGATGGGCTCGGGATGGCGCGAGGGCATATCGTCGGGACCTCGTATGGGTCGGAGGTGGCGATGGAGTTCGCGATCAAGTATCCCGAGCGCGCCGCCTCGCTCGTCGTGATCGACGGGGTGAGCGAGCTCGACCCGGTGCTCGAGGGGGCGGCGATCTCGTGGATGGAGTCGGCGAAGGTCGACCCGCGCGTCTTCTACAAGGCGATGCTGCCCTGGACCTATTCGGCGACCTTCATCGCGTCGAACCGCGCGTCGCTCGCGGCGCGCGAGGATGGCGTAGCGGGATTGCCGCGCGCGTGGTTTGATGGCTTTGTCGAGCTCTGCAGAGCCTTTCTCGCGATAGACATCACGCCAAGACTCGGCAAAATCCATTGCCCCACGACGGTCATCGTGGGCGAAAAGGACATTCTCAAACCCTTGAGGTTTTCTGAGATCATCGCGCGCAGGATTCCTGGCGCGACGATGAGTATCATTCCCGGCGCGGGCCATGCGGTCGTGATTGAGCAGCCCGCGCATATAGCGGAGGAAGTATGGCGAGCGGTATCGTCGCGGTAGGCGCGGTTTCGATGTTTTTCGTTGAGATGGGAGCGGGCATCCCGCTCGTGTACGTGCATGGAAATACTGGTTCATCCAGTTGGTTCAAGCGGGTGATGGATGTGCCAGGGTACCACACGGTGGCTCTTGACATGCCGAATTTTGGCCGCTCAGGCGCGCGCGAGGGAGAGATCAGCATCGAGCGGTACGCCGAGAGTGTCGCGGGTTTCATGGACGCGCGGGGTTTGCGGAACGCGGTTGTGGTGGGACACTCGCTCGGCGGCTGCGTGGTGCAGTCGCTCGCGCTGTCGCGGCCTGATCTCGTGCGCGCCATGGTGCTTGTGGATTCGGGTGCTCCGAATGGCCTTGTAACGCCGAAGGATCGCCACCCCATCATCGAGATGATGCGCACAAACCGCGCGATTCTCGAGCAAGCGCTGAAGGCTGTGGTCCCAACCCTCAAAGACGAGGCGCTCTTTCAGGAGCTCGTCGACGACGCGCAGAAGATGGCCGCTCCCGCCTGGATCGGAAACGCCGAGGCGCTCTCGCGCTTCGATATCACCGCAAAGTGCGCGTCCTACACCGGTCCCGTGCTGGTGCTGCGGGGAAATCTCGACCCCATTATCACCGATGAGATGGCGAGAGCTACCGCGCACGCGTACAAACACGCGCGCCTCAAGCTGCTCGATGGCGTGGGACACTCGGTGATTGTCGAGAACCCCGCGCTGTTTCTCAAGCTGCTGAATGAATTTATCGCCGAAATCGGCGTGAAGTGATCCTGGCATGACAGGCGTCGTGCTATCGGCGCCAACTTAAGGAGTATCATCGTGGCACACGTCAGCATTATAGGCGCGTACAACACACAGTTTGGCAATTTTGTCAAAAAAAACAAAGAAACGGGCGAAATGACGGATCTCCGCTCGATCTACGATCTCATGCTCGAGGCGGGCAGGGGGGCGATCGCCGACGCGGGCGTCGACGCGGCGGATATCGATGGCGTCTGGGTCGGTTCCTGCGCGCCCGGCATGTTTGCGAATCAGGAGCACCTCGCGGCCTTCGCTCCCGAGATCGCCCCCGAAGCGCTCCGTTTTAAACCGATGAACCGTGTCGAAGACGCCTGCTCTTCGGGCTCGGTGGCCATCTACAACGCGATCTATGCCCTGGAGTCTGGCCGGGCGCGCATCGCCCTCGTCCTCGGCGTCGAAAAGATGAACCTGCTCGACACAAAGGGTGTAACGCACGCGCTCGCGACCTGCTCGTACTGGCCCGAAGAGGGCGCGGTCGGCTATACCTTCCCTGGGCTCTTTGCGGAGTATGCGAAGGGGTATTCCGCGCGCTACGGTTTTGATCGCGCGACGCTCGCTAAGATGCTCGCCTCCGTGTCAGCGCTGAATTATCGAAACGGAATCGACAATCCGCTCGCGCACTTCGGCAAGGGCGGTGTCGCGGACAGGCTCGGCCTTATGACCGCCGAGGCCATTCTCGCGCTCCCTGAAGAGAAGAACCCCATGATCGCCGATCCTCTGCGGCTGCACGACTGCTCGCTCGTCACGGATGGCGCCGCGGCGGTCATTCTCGTACGCGACGATCTCGCGCTCGCAAAATCCAACAAAGCGGTCAAGATAGCTGGCTTTGCGCATGTCAATGAACGTTTTCCCATATCGGTCAGACCCAACATGTACGAACTCATGGCTGGGAAGGCGGCCGTTCGCCAGGCATTCGGTGAGGCAAACATCACCATAGACGATGTCAATCTGGCCGAAGTCCACGATTGCTTTACAATCAACCAGCTTCTTCTCACCGAAGCCCTCGGACTGTCTGAGGACGGGCGCTCAGGTTACGACTACATGGATGGGCGCTTTACGCGCGACGATCCGTGCTGCGCGATCAACCTCTCAGGCGGCCTCAAGGCGAAGGGACACCCCGTCGGCGCGACCGGCGTCTCGATGCACGCCCTCGTGTACAAGCAGCTCACGGGACAGCCCATCGGCGCGACGCTCTCGCGCGGGCAGCCTCGGGTCGGCGTCACCTTCAACGTCGGCGGCTCGAGCGTTACGAACTGCGTGACGGTGCTGCGCAAGGACTAGGCCTGTCGCGATCCCGCGCTCAACCGCGAGGCGTCTTCCGCGAGGGAGGCGCCTCATTTTGAACCCTTGAGGCCCTTTCAAAAGCAATTGACTTTTGAAATTGGCACCCTTGACAAAAGAAAATCAGAATATCATCGTTATGGTTGCGTTTTTATGCCTGCGCGGATACCATCTCGTGGGACGCACCGGCGTACATGCTCGCGAAAAGATACTGTGTGAGTCTGGTTCGCGCCAGCAGGACCGATACAACACTGTGATGGATGTTCCACTCTCAGGAGGCACTATGGCGGATAAAATGAGCGAAGCTCTCGGGATGATCGAAACCAAAGGTTTTGTCGCGATGGTAGAGGCCGCGGACGCGATGGTCAAGGCCGCGAATGTCGATCTCGTCGGCATGGAAAAGATCAGCGGCGGCTATGTT
>JAKALZ010000214.1 GCA_021813065.1 bacterium | reverse complement strand
CAGATCCGAGTCTCTGCTCGACATGCCGTATTTCTGCTGATCGTCGATCGTAACCCACGACACGAGAAGTCGCCCCTCGTAGTAGGGCTGGATCCTGAGGAGAAGATCGCCGAGCATGCGGCGTGAAGCGAGCGTGCGTCCACCGTTGATCGCCATAAAAATACGTTTCGGAGAAACACCGGCGTCGACAAGGCGCGCGGCGATCTTGAGGGTCTCGCTGCCCCGCTCGTCGAGGTGCCTGAAAAAACCTGTGTCGGTGCTTAATCCGAAGAAGAGCAGTTCAGCTTCCTCCTTCGAAGGGCTGTGTCCCATCGCCTCTAGGAGGAGAAGAATCATCGCGGAAACCGCGGAAGCCGATTCGTCGAGCCAATCGTAGGGTCCAGCGCCGGTGGCGGTCGCATGGTGATCGATGAACGCGGCGGGAATGTCGGGCATGCGCTCAGCGATACTGCCGATTCTCGACATGGACGAACAATCCAACACGAGGGCGGCAGTCCGCTCGAAATCGCGCTCCGCGGGCACCTCGCTCTTGAAGCGCGACTCGTAGGGAAGAATCTCGATGCGGTTGAAGGGGCCAGATGACAGCACGTGCACGCGTTTTCCCGCTTTTTGGAGGGCGGAAGCGAGCGCGAGCTGTGAGCCGATGCAGTCGCCATCGGGTTCGCGGTGGCCGAGGATGTACAAGCAGTCGTGCTGATCAATGAACTCGAGCAGCCGTTTCGGTACTGGTTTCATGGCGCGTAAAACTCGATTCAAAGGGTGGCGAGCATGATCGCTTTGATCGTGTGCTTGCGGTTCTCAGCCTGGTCGAAAACCTTCGACTGCTCACCCTCAATAACATCGTACGTGACTTCCTCGCCCTTCACCGCGGGCAAACAATGGAGGAAAACGCACTTTGGGTTGCCGGTCTTCGCCATGAGCTCGGCGTTGACCTGGTAGGGAGAGAGGAGCGCGATGCGCTCGGCCTTGAGGGCCTCTTCGCCCATGGAAACCCAGACATCGGTGTAGATCGCGTCAGCGCCTTGTACGCCCTCGTCCACATCATCCGTAATGGAGATGATGGAGCCCGATTCCTTAGTGTAACCTTCGCAGAGCTTCTTGAGCGCGTCGTCCGGCCAGAGTGACTTCGGAGAGACAATGGTGAAGTGCATGCCAAGCTTAGCGCTGATGACCATGAGCGAGCGCGCGACATTGTTGCGGCCGTCGCCCACAAAGCAGAGGCGTTTGCCCTTGCAGTTGCCGAAATTCTCTTCGATAGTGAGCACATCGGCGAGCGCCTGAGTTGGGTGATACATATCGGTGAGCCCGTTGTACACGGGAATGCCTGAGTATTTCGCGAGAATTTCTACATATTCCTGCTTAAAACCGCGAAATTCGATGGCGCTGAACATGCGCCCGAGCACACGCGCGGTGTCCTCAATCGACTCTTTCGCTCCAAGCTGAATATCTTGATTCGAGAGGAATACCGGATGACCGCCTTCCTCGCCAAAAGAAGTTTCAAAGGCGCAGCGAGTCCTTGTGGAGCGCTTCTCGAAGAGGAGCGCGATGGTTTTCCCTCTAAAGCGCAGCTTACGGACGCCCTTCTTCGCCTCTTCCTTGACTTTCTTCGAGAGATCAAGAAAATAGCGGATCTCTTCGGGCGTATAATCGATCCAGGTGAGCAGGGATCTGCCTTTCAGCGCGGACGGGTTCATATATCCTCCTCGAGCCATAGTATAGAGCATACGCGGAAAGGTCAAGTTTAGGCCGCTTGCCCCTTCGATACTAGAGAGGCCGCGCGCGGAAAGGTAGTATGGACAATACTGAAGAAGCACACGTATGGAGGCGCACGGCAATGCTGACCGAACATTTGACCGATGAACGCATGGATTCTTGCGCGCGGAATCTCTTTGAGGCGGTGTTCGAGCGTCTCGCGCCACAGTGGCCCAACGCGCATCCTCTCCTCCACTACACGAACTGCTTCGAACTCCTTATCTCGGTGATCCTCAGCGCGCAGACAACCGATGAGCAGGTAAACCTGGTCACAGGATTTCTGTTTGAAAAATATCCCAACGCGGCAACGCTTGGCGCAGCTTCACTTGACGATGTAGAAAATATCATACATTCTGTTGGTTTTTATCGCGTCAAGGCACGGCACATCATCGCGACGAGTCGGACACTCGCCGAACGCTACGCGGGAACAATCCCGCGAACACTTGAGTCGATGCTCGAACTGCCTGGAGTGGGTAGAAAAACCGCCAACCTGGTCGCGTCCGCCTGCCATGATGTGCCAGGCATCATTGTGGATACCCACGTGCTGCGCGTACTGATGCGCCTCGGCCTGTGTCCCAAACGCGACGCCACACTCGCGGAGGCAATCGTTCGGGAAAAGCTCAGCTCGGATAGACACACCCAGTTCTCCTACTGTGTGAACAGACACGGAAAATTCACTTGCACAGCGAGAACCCCTGCCTGTGTGCGAGACGGTGATGCCTGCCTACTCGACGACCTCTGTCCAAAAATCGGCGTACTGCACCAGGAATCGCGAGGATATGCGAAAAACTAAAGCGCGGAGCGCGTTTCCCCCGCTTTTTCTTTAGAAGATGAATGGGATCAACTTATCAGACGCAGAATGCGCGATCGAAGATCCAGTCGCGACAATCGCGCTCGAGCGCTTCCATATTCCCCGCCTCGCCCCACTGCAGCGCTTCGCGATCGCCAACATCCTCGAGGACGCGCGCGCCGCGGAAGAGGAGCGAGCAACACGACGCCAGCTCGTGCTCTTCCCGACGGGTTTCGGCAAATCCATCTGCTTCCAGCTGCCAGCTCTACTCCTTGATGGGCTATCGGTAGTTGTCTATCCGCTCCTGGCATTGATGAATGATCAGAAGAGGAGACTCGACGAGGCATCGCTCCCCTGCGCGCTCTTTCGAGGTGGACTCTCCGACGAGGAGTGGAAGCGCGAAGAGCAGTCCATCAACAGCGGAAAAACCGCGATTGTCATCGCGAATCCTGAAATTCTCGCGACTCCAAAACTCCAGCGCTTTCTTTCAGAACGCAAGGTCGCGCACCTTGTGATCGATGAGGCGCACTGCATCGCCGAGTGGGGAGAGACTTTCAGACCCTCATACCTCGAACTGGGAGAGATCGCCCAAACACTCGCCCCATCTGTGCTGAGTGCCTTTACCGCGACCGCGGGACCCGACATCATCGCATCGATCGAAAAGAAACTATTCTTGGCAAACCCCTACAGGATGGTGAGCGCGGAGGCTGACCGAACAAATGTGCTCTACGGCGCGGTGCATACACTCTCTCCGACGAGAACGCTCAGAACGCTGGTGCTCTCGTGCAAGAAACCCGCGATCATCTTCGAGAGGTCGCGCCCTGGGGTGAAAATGAAAGCGGAGGCCCTGCGCTCGAACGGTTGCGCTTCGGTGCGCTTTTACCACGCGGGCCTGAGCCGTAAAGAGCGTGAGGACATCGAGTCTTGGTTCCAGCGCTCCGACGACGCGGTGCTCGTCTCCACGAACGCCTATGGTATGGGCATGGATAAAAAGAACATACGGACGGTGATCCACATGTCGCTTCCCGACAGCCCCGAGGCCTACATCCAAGAGGCCGGGCGTGGCGGACGGGATGGAGAGCTCGCCGCGGCGATACTCATACACGATCTCGGCAGAGACACGGCAGTCCACTCGGGCGGAGAAATCTCGGAGTATGCGCGGAGCCGGAGCGCGCGCCTCGCCCCGTACCCGGCGCTCTCGAGCTGCCGAAGAGAATTTTTGCTTGACGCGCTGGGGGAGCGGGAGATGCCGGTGTGTGGGCGCTGCGATAACTGCATTGAGGGGGAGGATGGGGATTCCCTGCGTGAGGTTGCGCGAGAGCTGGGGCGAGGCGCGCAGGGGGCGATGTTCGCGCAGCTTGATGTTCACATCCTTCGCGCGGAGGGTTTTCTGGAAGCGCTGACTGTGCTGGGCGCGCACCCTCGCTCTTTTGATGAGACTGGACTCGCGGAGGCCCTTGCGGGAAAAGAGGGGCGAG
>JAKALZ010000213.1 GCA_021813065.1 bacterium | reverse complement strand
TCGGTACTCAAGTCGATTCGCGGCTCGCAATCCGCTTCCGACGAGAATGCTGAAGAGAAATACCAGGTTCTCGAGAAGTACACGCGCGATCTTACCGCGCTCGCCAAAAGCTCGAAGCTCGATCCAGTGATCGGGCGCGACGAGGAGATCCGACGTGTCATGCAGGTGCTCTCACGCCGCACCAAGAATAACCCCGTACTGATCGGTGAGCCTGGTGTTGGCAAAACCGCCATTGTCGAGGGTCTGGCCCAGCGCATCGTCTCAGGCGATGTCCCGGACAGCCTGCAAGAGAAAAAACTGCTTGCCCTTGATCTCGGTGCCCTCGTCGCGGGCAGCAAGTTTCGCGGAGAGTTCGAGGAGCGCCTCAAAGCGGTCATTGCCGAAATCGAGAAGGCCGAGGGACGGATCATCCTCTTTATCGACGAACTGCACACCCTTGTGGGCGCGGGCGCGGCCGAGGGCTCAATGGACGCATCCAATCTTCTCAAGCCCGCCCTCGCGCGCGGCGAGCTTCGGGCCATTGGCGCGACTACGCTCGATGAGTACCGCAAGCATATCGAGAAGGACGCCGCCCTCGAGCGCCGCTTCCAGCCTGTGTTCTGCGCGCCCCCGAGCGTCGAGGACACCATCGCGATTCTCCGTGGGCTCAAGGATCGCTACGAAGTACACCACGGTGTGCGCATTCGCGACGACGCCCTCATCTCCGCGGCGGTGCTCTCGGACCGCTACATCACCTCGCGCTTCCTGCCCGACAAGGCGATCGATCTCGTCGACGAGGCGGCATCCCGACTCAAGATGGAGATTGAAAGCCAGCCGACCGAGCTCGATCAGACACAGCGCAAGCTCATCCAGCTAAAAATGGAAGCCGACGCGCTGAAGAAGGAAACAGACCTTGCGTCGCTGGATCGGCGCGGCAAGCTCGAAAAGGAGATCGCTGATCTCAGCGAGCAGCGCGACGCGATGGTCGCCCGCTGGCAGAAGGAAAAGAGCGCCATTGAGGAAATACGCGCGCTTAAACAACACATCGAAGAGTACAAAGCCCAGGTAGATCAGCTCGTCCGCGACGGTCAACTCGCCAAGGCCTCAGAGATCAAGTATGGCAAGCTCGTCGAGGCGCAGGCGAAGCTCGATGAGGCTACAAAGAAAGCCCAGAACGCGAAGGATTCGCCTCGGCTCCTGCGCGAAGAGGTGTCCGACGAGGACATCGCGCGCGTAGTGTCGCTCTGGACAGGCATTCCTGTGTCGAAAATGCTCTCAAGCGAGATGCAGAAGTACGTCGAGCTCGAAAAGCAGCTCGCGAAGCGCATTGTAGGGCAGGAGAGCGCCCTCCGTGCTGTTTCGGACGCCATCCGCCGCAACCGGGCGGGGCTCTCCGATCCACGTCGGCCACTGGGATCATTTCTCTTTCTCGGGCCTACCGGGGTGGGAAAAACCGAACTCGCGAAGGCGCTCGCCGAGTTTCTCTTCAACGACGAACGCGCCCTCACCCGCATCGACATGAGCGAGTACATGGAGAAACACTCAGTTTCGAGACTCATCGGCGCGCCTCCCGGCTATGTCGGCTACGAAGAGGGCGGCCAGCTCACCGAAGCGGTCCGGCGGCGCCCCTACTCGGTCGTGCTTTTCGACGAAGTCGAAAAGGCTCACCCCGAGGTTTTCAATGTCCTCCTTCAGATGCTCGACGACGGACGACTTACGGACGGACAGGGCAGAGTAGTAGATTTTCGCAATGCCATTATCATAATGACGAGCAATATCGGCTCTGAGGTCATTCTCAGCCTGAAGAGCCAGGACGAGATACGAGCGCGAGTCGATGGTCTCCTCAAGGACTATTTCAAGCCAGAATTTCTGAATCGCATCGATGAGATCGTAACCTTCCGCAGGCTTGACGCCTCTATGATCAGAAAGATCGCGGATATGCGGATCGTCGAGCTCTCTTCTCGGCTCGCGGCGCGGAATATCGCGCTTGAGGTGGATGGCGTGGCGGTCGACTTCATCGCGAAGGAAGGCTTCGACGAGCAGTTTGGGGCGCGACCTCTCAAGAGGGCGATTCAGAACCTCCTCGAGAACCCTATTGCCAGAAAACTTCTGGCGGGAGAGATCCTCGAGGGTGATACGGTGCGAGTAAAATTCGCGGTCGATCACCTCGAGATCGACGCCGGGCGCGCCGCGTGAGCGCGCTGACAAGCGGCCGAGCGGCCGGGGCGGACGCACCAGAAGTTGGCGCGGTCTATACCGATAGCCACGCGCATCTCGAGATAGTTGCGGAGCGGTTAGGGAAGGGAACACTCGCGGAGGTGCTCGCGCGTTACGCCAATGAATCGAGCTTAGCTAATAAGTTGAGCTCTATGGACGCGGCGGTCCGCACACTCGAAGTGCGTCACTCTGGCCAGGCAAGTTCCACAGACGAGGAGGCGAGCGCCGCGAATGGTGGCTTGGCCCTAGTAGCGCGCGCAGAGGAGCGCATAGGTGCTGTCGAAACTGAAGCGCGGAGCCCCGCGCGCATCCTCGACATCGGAGTGGAAGGTGGCGACCTTGCGCGGCGCAAGTCTACAATTGCGGAAGCGATGCACATGATGCGCGAGACGCGCCCAGGGCGTCTTTCTCTCGATGCCCTCCCAATACAGTGGGCAGCTGGAATTTGGCCGGGAAGAGAAGCATTCGCCGCGCCCCAACGGGCCCTCGAAGCGCTCGATCGGGACCTCGCGTCTGGAGCCGATGCTCTCGGCGAGTGCGGCCTCGATTACCACCACATGGACGCACCAGCCAAGGCTCAGATCGCGCTTTTTTCCGCGCAAGCCGAACGAGCGCAGACCCTCGGCCTCCCGCTTATCGTGCATTCGCGCGACGCGTACGCGGACACGCTGCGTGTCGTGGCGACTGTCGCGGCCTGGATTCCCGTCGTGATACACTGCTTTGGCTATGGGCCCTCGGAGGTCGAGGCATTTCTCGCCGCAGGTTGTTACATCTCGTTTGCGGGCAATATCACGTATAAAAAATCGGAGCCGCCGCGCGCGGCGCTGGCTCTTGTGCCGCCAGACAGGCTGCTCTTGGAAACAGATTCTCCCTACATGAACCCAATGCCACGCCGAGGCCTCCCTTCAAACCCTCTCGACATAGGCCGTACTTACGAATTTGTCGCTTCTCTCCTCCAGATGGAAACGGTGGCGTTGCGCGATAGAGTGTCGAAAAACCTTGACACTGTACTTGGCGTGGCGCGCTCTTCGCGCTAGGCTGATTCCGTCGTCGACGTTTTTCTCAAGGGGGCTTGGATGCGACTCATCACGCTCGTCGAAAATCTTGTGTATGGAAAACTCACCGCGGAACATGGCCTTTCGATCTACATCGAACACGAGGGAAACAGGATTTTATTTGATACTGGCCAGAGTGACAGATTTCTCCGAAACGCTGAAGGGCTCGGCGTCGATATCGCTCGCGTGGATACGCTTGTGCTGAGCCATGGCCACTACGATCACGCGGGGGGGCTTGAGCACTTCTGCCGCGCCAATTCTCGTGCCCGCATTTTCGCCAAACGCGGTTTCTTCAAAAAAAAATTCAACAAGGATGGCACATTTATCGGGATCCCCTACGACGCGTCTCTGTACCGCGGTCGTCTGATCGAGCTCGATGCGGGGATTGAAATCGCGCCAGGCATGCACATTGTGACCGATATTCCACTCGTAAATCCCTGGGATACGCACTTCGAGAATCTGCTCGTGCGCGCGGAGTCCTCGGACGCGCAACTCAGCGCCGACACCTTTGAGGATGAGCAGTTTTTCGCGATCGAATTGCCTGAAGGGCTTGCGGTGATCAGCGGCTGTTCGCACAGAGGAATCACGAATATTCTCGAGTCGGCGCGCCATACATTCTTTTCAGCGGCCGAGTTTGAAAACAAAAAGCGCGACGATCCTAGCACGGTTTCCGCGGAAAGTGCCTCTGCGCGATTCTCCCTTGTTCTCGGGGGTTTTCACTTAAGCAACGCGAGCGAAGAGCTTGCGGAGCGTGTAACCCAGTGGCTCCTGGA
>JAKALZ010000212.1 GCA_021813065.1 bacterium | reverse complement strand
CATCATCGCGAAGGTCCTCTCGGTGGCGGTGTACGTGGTTGACGCTTTTTTGCTCGCGATGTTGAATACCACCGCGCTCAGCATGGAGCCTGTCAAGAAAAGAATGCCGATCGCCTTTGTCTCGGACGCGCCCCTCTGACCGAAGAGAGCCACGAGGCCCACGCCAAGTATCGACATCACGAGGCCAACAACCTGGATTCCGCTCAGCCGCTCATCGAGCACGAGCGCCCCCATGATCGCCACGCCCGCGGGGAGCGCGCCAAGGATAATGCCCGCGACGTTCGTCGCGGCATTTGCCACTCCATAGGTCTCAAAGATGAAATAGGCGACAGGCTGCACCGCGCACATGAGCGCGAGAAGCTTGAGATCCTTGCGTCGAAAATCAACCTTGATCGCGCCGAGAATCGCGAGCACACTCATTAAAAGCGCGGCGATGAGAAAGCGCGAGGCAAGGAGCTCCATCGGTCCAAGCACCCCCAGAGTCTCCTTCGTCATGAGAAATGAAAATCCAAATATCGCTGAGTAGCTGATTCCAGCGATTACACCCCGCATTTCACTCATACGAGGAAGGTATCATCTTTCCTGAATCCGCACCAGAACACTCAGCCGCTCCGTGGATGCACAATATCTCGATTCGCGCTATAGTAGAGCAAGATCAAATGAGGAATGAGCCATGATGCAATCCGATGTAGAGGCGTTTTGGTCCGATTTCGAGAAGGAGATCGGAGAGAAAATACTGTCGAGGACCATGTGCCAGCACTTCAATTCTAAAAAGTCCCAGGGTGAGTGGGGGCTCCTCGTGCTCACCGCGTCGACAGTCCGCTTCAGGCCCACGCCGGGAGAAAACTGGTTTCAATCGCTCTTCAAAATGTCCGCGCCCAAGGTCACCAAAGAGCCGCTCGAAGACATCGTGCTCCCCTTGGGTGCGATATCTTCTCTCGAATTCCCGAAAAAACACTTCTTAGATTTTCTCTTCAGTCCGCCCTTCACCATCATCACCCTTCGGTACACGGCATGCGACGAAGCGCGAGAGTTGCGTCTCGGCATCGACATTAAAGCTGAGCTCTACAACATGCTGCTCGCCGCGGTACCCCATACGACGAGCGCATGAGCGAGTTGGATCAGCAGCTGCGCGACGCGGGAATAGCCTTTCTCGAGTATGGAATCACCGCGCTCGACGCGTATTACGATGAACTTCCGCGCCCCTTCAGGCTCATCGCGGCGCAATGCACGGTTATAGACTTGGCGCGTATCTTCAAAGACCTTGAATTTCCGGGCCTCCCCTATGCCGACGCGTCGTGGGAAGATGCTCGCTTTATCTGCGTCGAGCGCCTCGGAGAAGACGACCTTGGAGGTCCGTGGCTCAATTTTAGCCGCGATCCAAGGCTTGGCACCTTTTTCGATCGCGGCGGCATCTACGAGATGCTCCGCGGGCGCACCTTCGCGCCTCGCTTTTCGAACCCGGACCGCGAGCTCTTCGACACGGCGCTTCTCTCGACGCTCATTGAGGAGCCCCTTCAGCGCGTGCGGACGATCGAACTTACTAGTTCACCCTCGCCGCTCTATCAGCGCGATCTCATCCTCGGCATGCTTGCGGGGCCGCACCCAGCGTCCGGCTTCGAATATCTCAAGCGGTGCGGATTTGTCGCGAGGGAGTGGCCTGAACTCGCGCAGCTCGACGATGTCGATCACTCCAAAGAATTTCACCCGGAGGGAAACGGTTGGACCCACACTATGCAAACCTTCTCGTATCGCAAGGACCGCGACCTGACGCTCTCGCTCGCGCTGCTGCTGCACGATATCGGAAAGCCTGAATCCCGGAGCCGCGCGGGAAAGCGCTTCGATAAGCACGCGGAACTCGGGGCGAAACGCGCGGCCACATTCATGTCGCGGCTCGGTGTCTCGGCAAAAATGCGGGAAACAGTGGAATTTCTGATACGCTACCACATGATGCCCGCCGCCCTTCCCGTTCTCCCTGTCCAGAAGACTCGCGCGCTCATCTCCGACGTGCGCTTCCCGATCTTGCTCGAGCTCTTCCGCTGCGACGAATTCTCGAGCTTTAAAGATCCAGAGCGCTACTACGAGGCTTGCGGAGCGTACCACGTGATAAAGAAGAACTTAAAAAACCCTTATAGAAACGCTGACGGTTCCAAGAAAGGCGGCAACGGACGGAGCGCTTCGCACTTTTGAGGCGAACCAGTCCAAGCGACGCCGCGCGCTTAGGCAGAGAACATCCAAGGGCTGTAGGAGAGCACCCACTTGGGCGGCTTGAAACTGCCTAGTTCGCCATAGTGGTCAACCAAGATCGCGACAATGCGCTGATCGAGGGGCATCTGCTTCATTTTTTCGAAGGCGCTCGAGGGATGGATGGGATTTCGGTACGGACGCTCGCCTACAAGCGCCTCGAACACATCGACAACCGCGATAATCTTAGACTCGAGCGGAATATCTTTGCTTTTTAGCCCTTCAGGGTAGCCCGATCCATCCTCGCGCTCATGGTGATGGAGCACGATGTCGCTGAGACGGTCGAACTCTTTGAAGCTGTTGAGAATGCGCGCGGAAATCACAGGATGCTGCTTCATCTGGGTAAATTCACGCGAATCCAGCTTGCCGGTCTTGGTAATGATATTGGTGGGCACGCCGATCTTTCCAATATCGTGGAGCAGCGCGGCCACGTAGAGGTTCTTGAGACGTTTCCCGGAAAATTTGAGCAATTTTCCCACGAACAGCGCGAGAATCGCCACATTTCGCGAGTGGCTCGCGGAGGCCTTCTCTGTCTGCTCGAAGAGATAAATAATCGACTCGAGGCCCCGCGTATCAAGGAAAAAATCCGACTTCTTATAATAGCTCTGCAGCAAGAGCCAAATGATCAATATGCTGATAACGCAAATAATGAGAATATTCGTGGCGCTAAACACCGTCGCTTGCGCGGTGATGGGAATGCCATACGCGCTCTTGCGCCCTCGTACCGGATCGACTTTATACTGATTTGGAGCGATAAAATTGAGGACCTTCCTCGCTTGGATGATTGTCACCGCGTAAGTGTTGGGCACGGTGTTAAGCTCATCGTCGTCGCGAATAGCATAGTCAATCCGCAAGAGTTCGCCATCGAGCGTAACCACGTAGTTCTCAGATGGCGGAGTGCCCTGATCTATTTCAACAGAATCGATGAGCGGGAATGAAGTGGTGATATCTTTCGCAAGGTTGTACGCATCGGCGAGATTTCCCTGCGCCGCAAGATCGTAGAGCTTCGTCCACGCAAAATATGAGTTGTACACCGCTGACGCTTGCAGATCAATCAGGCCCTTGAGCGCGTGATCGAGCGTATCGGCGTTCTTTTTATCGATGTAGACATTGAGAATATAGAAAGAAGAGGCTACCGTGAGAAGAGTCGCGAAGACGACAACGATCGGAACCAGAAGCTTTCTTTTCACGTATCGCTCCCAGAATGGTGAAGACTATTGAGCCGCCCGCTTGTTTTCCTTGAAACTATCGACAATCGCGCGAGCGTCTTGCTCTGCGTTGTCGGGGACAATCACCTTGGCTCCCTTAGGCTCGATTGAGTAGAATGGATTTACGTCGAGCATCTGATCAGAGAGCATCTCAGCGGGTATGCCTGCGGATTCCAGCATCGTCTTCACCACAATGGCGTCTTCAAGAAATGCTGATATAAACACAGTTTTCATATTGTTAACCTTGCGCTCTCGAGAGCGTCCGCACTTTTATTGAATGCCGGTCCGAGTCTTCTGGCGCCACTTTCGGTGACACACCAATCCTCTTCAATGCGCACGCCTCGGACTGCCATCCATTCGCCAATTATATCATAATTTATGAATGTTGTGCAAATCCGATCGGCGTGCCACTTCCGCGCGAGCTGAGGTATAAAATAGATGCCCGGTTCCACCGAGTGCACCATTCCAGGCTTAAGCGTTTTCGCTAACCGAAGCGATCGCAAGCCAAACTGCGCGCTGCGGCGGAGCTCCTCGCCATACCCCACAAAATCTTCGCCAAGGGCCTCCATATCGTGCAC
>JAKALZ010000211.1 GCA_021813065.1 bacterium | reverse complement strand
GGTCGGTCACGGTCACAATCGTATTGTTGAAGGTTGCCTGAATGTAGACGTTTCCTTCGTATACGCTCTTTTTCTCTTTTCTTTTCTTCGTCTTTGTCGTAGCAGCCACGTTTATGCCCCTCCGTTAGACGGCTTTCTTCTTGTTCGCAACGGTCTTTCTCTTACCTTTGCGCGTGCGCGCATTCGTTCTCGTCCGCTGGCCGCGAACGGGAAGACCTCTGCGGTGGCGTAGGCCGCGATAGCAGCCAATATCCATAAGACGCTTGATGTTCAACGCAATTTCAGTTCTCAAGCGGCCTTCGACCTTATAGTCGTTCTCGATGACTTTGCGGAGCTCGTTGATCTCTTCATTCGTGAGATCGCTCATCTTCTTCGCCGGATCGATTCCGGTGGTTTCGCAAATTTTGAGTGCGCTGGATCGCCCTATTCCATAGATATAGGTGAGGGCGATGTCAACATGTTTATTGGGGAGGTCAACTCCCGCGATACGCGCCATGAGCTTCCTCCTGCTCTCAGCCTTGTTTCTGCTTGTGCTTTGGATTGTCACACACAATCCGCACCACACCGTTGCGCCGTACTATCTTGCACTTATCGCAAATTTTCTTGACGCTTGTTCTAACCTTCATGGGTTCCCCCTATTCGCAAACACGCAATTAAATACCATTCCAGCAAAAATTTCTATAGGTTCCTCGACCTGATGTGGCCCTTTCTGACCAATCCATCGTGGTGGTGCATCTTCAGGAGCGCCTCAACCTGCGCCATCGTGTCAAGATCTACACCGACAAGAATCAGCAGCGAGGTACCGCCGAGCAGGTAGGCCATCTGGCTCGGGAAGTTGAAGAGCTGTTGCACTAGCGTCGGTATGAGCGCGATGAGACCAAGGTAAAGCGATCCGGGCAGAATAATCCGGTTGAGCACTCTGGTGAGATACTCTTCCATTTTTTCGCTGCGGATGCCGGGGATCGAACCGCCATTTTCCCGGATGTTCTTGGAAATCTCCTGTGGGTTCAAGGTAACCTGAGTATAGAAGTACGCGAAAAAGATGATGAACACCACATAGAAGAAGCTGTACCAGAATCCATTCGGCCTGAGCCAGTACGAGAAATCTCTTAGCCATTTAGCCTGGACGCCAAAACTCTGCGCGATCTGCAAGGGGAATGTCAGGAGGCTCGACGCAAAGATGACGGGGATAACGCCGGACGGATTGATCTTGAAGGGGATGTAAGTGTTCTGCGCGCCGTACATCCTTCGGCCGACGATTCGCTTGGCGTAGTTCACGGGAATCTTTCGCTGCCCTTGCTGTTCGAGCACGACAAGCGCGATAACCGCGATAAACATTATGAGCACCACGATGGCATACACCGCGTTGATCTCGCCGAGCTGGATCTTTTTGATAAGCTCGAACGTCGCGTTCGGCAGTCGTGCCACGATGCCTGCGAAAATCAAAAGCGAAATGCCGTTGCCGATGCCGCGCTTCGCGATGATTGTGTACAGCGTCCTGTTGGACATGGCGATCGCGTTGGGTATGCGATCCGCCCACACAGTGACTGAGAAGCTCTGTATCACCGCGACTCCGATGGTGCCGATCCTTGTCCAGCGCGCGATCTTGCGGCGGCCGCCATCTTCCTCGGCGATATTCTTGAGTTTCGGGAAGATAACGAGCAGTAGCTGCATGATAATCTGCGCGCTGATGTACGGCATGACGCCCATCATGAAGAGCGAGAAATTCTTAAAGGCGCCGCCCGCGAAGAAATCGAGATAATCGGTGATTCCGCTGCCGGCGCTGGATTGGTTCGCGAAGTATGACTGCAACGCGCTCGCGTTAATTCCCGGGATGGGCAGGAACGCGCCCAGGCGGAAAACAGCGAGCCAGAACAGAGTAAAGAGTATTCTATCCTTCAGTTCCTTGACTCTGAAAATATCAACGAGTGTACCAGCCATTCGCTCCTGCCTTTACTCACGCATCCGCGGAGGAACCGGTGGCGGCGGGCAATTCGACTTTGCCGCCGGCGGCTTCGATTTTCGCTTTCGCGCTTGAGGATACCGCGTCGACGCTCAGCGTGAGCGCGACACTGATTTTGCCTTCACCGAGCACTTTTACGGGCATTTCAGGCTTTCGGATGAGTCCCTTCATAAAGAGGCTCACCGTGTCGACGGTTTCGCCAGCCTTATACTTGCCTTCGAGGTCTCGAATATTCACAATCTGATATTCCTTGCGGAACGGGTAATTGGAAAATCCTCGGTGAGGGAGGCGCCTGTAGAGAGGCATCTGTCCACCCTCAAAGCCAGGGTAAGTCTTTCCACCAGATCGCGATTGCTGACCTTTATTGCCTCGGCCCGCGGTGCCGCCCGAACCTGAGCTGTCACCTCGACCGACAATGCGTTTTCTTTTGCTCGCACCTTCTGGGGCGTGGAGATTAAAATCTGGCATCACTCCACCTCCTTGGTTTGCACCAGATGCCGAACTGCATTTACCATCCCGAGGATCTGAGGGCTTGCCTCCTGGACGGTGCTCGAGCCGATTTTTCTGAGCCCGAGACTTCGGACTGTCCCGCGGGCCTTCGGCTTTTGGCCGATGACGCTGCGAACCAAAGTTATCTGAATTCTGGCCATGATCAACTCCACATATCTTTCAGCGTCTTGCCCCGGTTCTTTGCCACTTCCTGGGCATTGAGCAGCTGGTCAAGACCGGAAAACACGGCGCGAACCACATTGACGGAGGTTCGCGAGCCGACGCACTTGGAAATGATGTCGACGTAGCCAGCGCACTCCAGGATGGCGCGAACCGGACCGCCGGCGATAACGCCGGAGCCGGGGCATGCTGGTTTGATGTACACCGTCGTCGCCTTATATTTCCCCGTCACCTCGTGCGGAAGTGTTCCCTTCTTGAGAGGCACTGAAACCATAGCTCTCTTCGCGCGTTCGGTGCTCTTGCGAATCGCCTCGGTAACGTCGTTCGCCTTTCCAAATCCGAATCCGACGTGTCCCTGCTTATCGCCAACCACGGTAAGCGCTGAAAAAGAGAACCTGCGTCCGCCTTTTACGACCTTGGCGGTTCTGTTCAACTGGATGAGTTTTTCGGTGTTGCCATCCTGGGCACCGGAATCATCTCTTCTATTTCTGTCCACAACCGCCTCCTAGAATTGTACACCGGCTTTTCTAACACCGTCAGCGATTGCTTTGACGACGCCGTGATACTTATAGCCATTTCTATCGAACACTACCT
This sequence comes from bacterium, assembly GCA_021813065.1. Classification (GTDB taxonomy): domain Bacteria; phylum Spirochaetota; class Spirochaetia; order Treponematales; family Rectinemataceae; genus Rectinema. The sequence goes on along the minus strand of JAKALZ010000211.1, from coordinate 810 downwards.
GGGTAATGCCTTTTTCCAGGAGCCGCTTCCCGAGTTCTTCGCCAATCACGCCGCCCGACTGAATATTCGGTCTGAGGCTTCGATACTGCTGCTCCATGGTCGAAACACTTGCGAGAGTGCTCCCCGCAATGTCGTCGATTACCTGCACGTAGAGGTGCAGGTTCGACCGATACACTGACACACGTGGTTTTTCCGTGGTGCCGGTGAGGGTTTTCCGCACATGGCCCCGGCGCTTCTCGCGCTTGCGGATCTTATCTGAAAGTTCACGTACGCTCATGCTCTATGCCTCACTTCACGCCGGTCTTGCCGACTTTTCTGCGGATCCGCTCTTCTTCGTAGCGAATTCCCTTGCCCTTGTAGGGCTCGGGGCCGCGTAGCGACCGCACTTCACTCGCGAATTTGCCGATCTTGGCAAAATCAATGCCTTCGATGACAACTTTCTGTCCATTCTGTTCGATGGACACCTTGAGGCCTTCCGGAATAACAGCGACGACATCGGTGGAGTATCCAATGCTGAGCACCAGGAAATTACCCTGAACCTCAGCGCGATATCCAACGCCGCTGATCACAAGCGCGCGCTTGTAACCCTGGCTTACGCCAGTGACCATATTATCGAGCAAGCTGCGATAAAGGCCATGGTATGCTTTCGCCTGCTTGGAATCATTCTTGCGCTCCACGACTGCCTTGCCATCAACGATGGCAATCCGCACATCGGGGCGGTATTCCTGAGAAAGCCTGCCTTTCGGTCCCTCGACATGGAAGACTGTCGGCTCGACAGTCACCTTCACGCCTTGCGGGAGCGCCACAGGC
>JAKALZ010000210.1 GCA_021813065.1 bacterium | reverse complement strand
TACACGAGCCAGCCATTGATGGGAAATTTCAAATAGTCGCCGATTTCCTTCACGAACCTCGCAGGATTCTTCCGGTCGTATACCGAATCGATACTGCTCATTTTATCCGCGCTCTTCAGTATTATTCCCATAGATGGCGGAACATCCATGATAGCCGCCTTTCGCCTCGATGGATACCATATCAAGAGCTGATTCGACACTGGCTTTTTATCCTTCTCAAATACGATGAGGATGCCCATAGCTTGGTCTTTGCGAATCACGGCTAAGACAATGCCTCGCTGTGTAAGGCTCAGCACAAAGAATCCACCTATCAGCGCGACCGCGAGTATAATAATCAGAGGGACAGTGCTCTGTTTGAGGATGCCCGATTTGAGTGTGATCATTTTGCTAACATCCTGTGATACAGTTCTTTCGTAAATGGGGCCAGGCTCTTGCCTGAATCCGTGAACCAACGCACAACGCAGCCCACAGTATACGCGAACAGATGGTCAAGATCGAGGCTCTTAAGGTTCTCTTCGGCTTCCGAGGGACGCGATCGACGAGGCTCGAGCTTGTCTGAAATATAGACTACCTTCGCGCAGTCGGACATCTGTTCATCCGCAATGCTGTGGAGGGCCACGGATTCGAGGATCACCTTGTCGCGCACGCCAAAATCCTGGTAAAGCATGCATGCCGCCGCGGGTCCGTGGATCATCTTCCCGCGAAAATCAATATCCGCGAAGAGCGATTTCATGGATTCATGATTCTTAAGGAAATCGATAGCCTCCCACTCCTTCGCGACAAGTTTCTCCTGTGTCTCGAGGCTCAGCTCACGGCACATATCATGCGCGAGTCCCGCGAGATAGCAGACAGGCTCGTTGAGTGCGAGGCGGCGTGCAAGTTCCGCTGCGGTGCGCGCGGTCGATTCGCAGTGCGCGAGACGCTTCGGCGTGAGGTCAGCTCGCATGCGCGCGCGTACGGCGTCTATCAATTCAGTTGTGTCGATATAATCCATAGGTCTCGATGATACTCCGAACACCAGGCGTCACAAGCGATTGCCATGCGCCACCTGCCGCTACCCTGGCTCTCACGATAGTCGATGACACCGAGACAATCACATTGTCGAGGTAGAGGTGTTTATATGAGAGCGGCAATTGTTCTTTGTGGAGTCGGTGCGCCACAATAATATCGGCTATTTCTAAAATTCTTGATGGTTTTTTCCAGGTTTCAAGGAAATCTGGCGCGAGGTCGTCACCTATCACGAGCCCAGGTTTCCCTTCGATTTCTTCCCGAGACGCAAAGAGCTCAAGGGTATCCACAGTATACGAGATGCCCTGCCTTGCGATCTCGCAGGTGTCGATAAGAAGCTTAGGCCAACCTTGAATGCTCTCGCGCAGCATTTCCATGCGCAGATCTGTCCCAGGATCATTTTGCGGAATTTTATGCGGCGGAATAAAGGCGGGAATAAAAGCGATACGATCATAACTGCCTGTCGCCAGTACTTCCTCAGCCAGAATGAGGTGACCGATGTGCGGTGGGTTAAAGGAACCGCCGATGATCGCGACCTTCATGCACGCGACTCCTCATCGTCGAACGTAATTTCGTCGAAGAGCGGTTCTTCCTCAGCGTGCTGAGCTTCTAACGCTTCCTTGGCCTCGAATTCGGTGACTTGCTCAAAGAAAGATTGTTTCACAGCATCGAGGCCAAAACCAGAAAATACTGAAATGCCGAAAATTTTTTCTTCTGCGAAGGTTGCCTTGAATTCTTCGAAGCGCTCCTCCGACTCTGCAAGATCCATCTTCGTTCCCAAGAGGAGCCGTGGCTTGCGCGCGAGCGCGGGTGAGAACTGTTCGAGTTCATTGAGGAGCGTAGGAAACGCGGTTTTCCAGTTATCTTCCGAAAGATCCACCATGAAGGCGAGGCACGCGGTCCGTGAAATGTGCTTGAGAAAGCGCAATCCCAAACCCGCGCCTTCGTGCGCGCCTTCGATGATGCCTGGGATGTCAGCGATTATTAGGTCGCGTTCGTTGACGGTGAGCACGCCGAGATTTGGGATCTTCGTGGTGAAGGGGTACGGCGCGATCTTGGGACGAGCGTTGGTAAAATAGTCGAGGAGGCTTGATTTGCCAGCGTTGGGAAAGCCGACGAGGCCGATGTCCGCGATAAGGCTCAGCTCAATCTTGAGCCGCTTCTCTTTACCGGACTGGCCAGGTTGCGCGTGGCGGGGCGCCTGGTTTACGGAATTTTTAAAGCGAGTGTTGCCCCAGCCGCCTTTCCCGCCTTTGAGAAAGATCCACCGCGCGTTTTCGCCGTTTAAAACGCTCGCCGATTGTTTCGCTCGCGGATTAAAATCCATGAGAATTTCATCGGTGTCCGCGTCTCTTATGATAGTCCCTGGTGGCACTTCGACCACGATATCCTCGCCATCGCGCCCATGCATATTCTTACCCATGCCAGGCTGACCGTTCTGGGCTTTAAACACTTGTTTGTAGCGAAGGTACGCGAGCGTTCGCAAGTTGCGCTTTACTTCGAAAATAACGTCGCCACCCCGCCCACCGTCGCCACCTGCGGGGCCACCCATAGGGATGAATTTTTCACGCCTGAAGGCGACACAACCATCGCCCCCTTTGCCGCTCGCCACAGTGATTGTCGCCTCATCAGCGAATTTGATCACAGAACACTTCCTTTTATAGTCTCAGCATAATAAAAAACCGCCCCTCGTGCTACGGGAGCGGTTGTCAACTCGTAAGGGAATCGTCGTCCTTTATGCCTGGGCGATGGGCTCCACATCGACAAATTTCTTGCCCTTAAATTCGCGGAACCGCACTGTTCCATCCACAAGCGCGAACAGGGTATCATCCTTGCCCATGCCGACATTCTTGCCCGCGGTAATACGCGAACCTCGCTGGCGAACGATAATCGTTCCCGCGTTGATCAGCTGGCTTCCGTACGCTTTGACTCCGAGATGTTGAGGGTTTGAATCGCGACCGTTTACACCTTTGTGTGGCATTGCTCATTCCTCCGGTTGTGTAGAACGCCTCAGGCGCCCACAATTTCGTTCACCGTAACCACGGTGTAAGGCTGGCGGTGACCATGCGTCCTGCGGTAGCCTTTTTTCGGCATATATTTAAACACGACAACTTTGTCGTCCTTCATCTCTTCCTTCACCGTTGCCTTTATCGAAGCGCCCACGACATAGGGAGTTCCAACCTGGGTTTTCTCGCCCCCGAGGAGGACGACTTTCTCAAACACAACCGCGTCGCCGGGGTTCGCGTCGAATCGATCCACAATGAGATTCTTGCCCGTCTCGGCGTGGTACTGCTTTCCATTGATTTCAACTACTGCGTACATATGCATTATCCTCATATAATGTTCATGTCAGGCGGAGATTTATACACTTTATCCCGCGATCGTGTCAACAGGCGATCGTTCCCATCAACGTTACATAGCCTCCAGGAAGGGCACGCAGAGCAGTTCGCTCGCCCGCCGCAGCGATTTTTTGACTACCCGCACCATTTCGAGACGGCTGGCCGACACGCTGGGGTTGTCATTGTTGAGCACCGGGTTGTCCCGGTACCAGGTCGAAAATTCGCTGGAAAGCGCGTGCGCGTAGCTTGCGAGCGCCGAAGGATCCTTATTCTTTGCGGCCAGCTCGATGGTCGCCGAAAGCTCGAGCAGGACTCGGGCAAGCATCCAGTCCGCGTCTCCCCGCAGGAGCGATGCGTCGAGCGAGCCATGCGCGGCGTTGCCCTCGCCGGCGTCGTGCTTCCGGAGAATGGAACTCGCGCGGGCGCCCATGTACTGGATGTAGGGGCCTGTGTCGCCTGTAAAGGAGAGCGACTGCTCGGGGTTGTAGAGCATGTCCTTGGCGGGCGAGACCTGGAGGAGGAAATAGTGCAGCGCCCCCAGCGCGATCTCCTCCGAGACCGACCCGAGGTCGCCCACGGCGTCTGCCCTCCCCTTCTCCGCGATTTCCTTCGCGGCGAGCCCCGCGAGTTCATCGATGAGGTCGTCAGCGTCCACCACAGTTCCTTCGCGCGTCTTCATCCGGCCCGATGGCAGATTCACG
>JAKALZ010000209.1 GCA_021813065.1 bacterium | reverse complement strand
GCTGCGGGAGCTCGAATCAAAAGGCGTTGAGGCGGTCGCGATCGCCTGCAACACGATATCGGCCACGGTCGAGACACTTAGAGCGCGGACCAGCCTGCCGCTCATCGATATCATCAGTTTGGGCGCGGAATTTCTTGCCGAACGCGGAGAACCGGACGTCGGTTTGTTCGCGACGGAGTTTACGGTGAAGTCGGGCATGCACGCGGCGATCGCCCGCGCGCGCAACCCAAGCGTACGCGTGCACGGCATCGCGAGCGCGACCCTCGCCGCGCTCATCGACAGCCGCGTCGACGACGAACCAGCCATCCGCGCCGAAATTTCCTCAATGCTCGCGCGGCTCGGGCCTACCGATTTGGCGCACGCTGCCAACCCCATCCGAACCGTGCTGCTCGGTTGCACGCACTATCCCATCGTCATGGACGCTTTCAGATCGATCGCGCCCGACATCGAGTTCATCGATCCTGCCCGGCTTCAAGCACAGGCTGTGCTCTCGCTCGTCAGCGAGACGGGCAATGGGCTTAGCTCCGAGCTTACGCACGGTGGAACAGATGAACGCGCGCGATTCTCCGGCCCCTCGCTCGAGGTCCTCACCTCCGGCTCCTTCGATGCCTACCGCGCCATGCTGACCAGGCTCGGAATTCCTCAACCTACACGCATTTCCAAACTCGCCAAATAAATAAGGGAGGCGCGACCGCGTCGCGCCTCCCTTTTCCTTTCCTCGTGCCGCTCCGCTCGCGCCTCAGCGCGCGGATTATGCAGCCACGCTCGCTCAGTCGGAATCTGATGGAATCTCCGTCCAACCTGCCCAGCCGGGAGCGTCTTCCCAGAACGAGGGAGGCTCGCCATCAGCAGGCTCGTAGTCGGGCGACTGATAGGGCGACAGAGCATCTTGGGCAGCCACATCCGACGCGGAGAGCGCGCTCGAGGCCGCGCCATCGGCGCTCGCGGGGGCAAGTTCGCCGGGATGGGCGGCGCGCCACTCCTCGATTCTTCGATTCCTGAGGAATTTTGTCGCCACCGAGGGGAAAAGCTCGAGAAGGAGCGCTTCGCGTTCATTGAGGGCGAGGAGCGCGCCGCCAGCCTCTGCCACAGGAGGGTTAGCCTGTGGTGCATACGTGCTTGTGTCGTAGGGTGTCTCGTCGCGCGTGCCGCAGATTTTCTGGCGGAATTCGGGGTCGACGGGCCAGGGTGTCGTTCCGTAGGAGCCGAGAATGAGCTCAGCGAAATTCTTGGACACGTTCTCGTACATGTCCTTTCCCTGGCGCATGCTGATGACGCAGTTGACCGCCTGAACGCCGACGATCTGGCTGGTGGGTGTAACGAGAGGAGGAAGGCCAGAGTCGAGCCGGACCCGCGGCACGAGCCGGAGCACCTCGTCGAGATGCTGTTCGAGCTTCGCGTCTTTGAGCTGAGCCATCATATTGGTGTACATGCCGCCCGGGATTTGCGCGTGGCGGACGATCTCATCGGGGTCGGGGTAGTTGAACGCCTTTTCGATTTTCTGGCAGATGGCCAGTGAGTCCTGGTATTTTCCGCCGACAGCCGCTTCGAGCGCGTCGTCGAAAAGTTTCGAGGTCTGGGGAGGAAGGCTGTCCTTTGAGAGATCGAGTTCCGGAGGGAATTTCTTGTATTGATCGAACTTGGCGAGTTCGCCGCGTATCTGGCGAAGCTTTTTGTCCATGCGGCCCACGGCCGCGTTGTCGACGTCGGTCGAGAGGCCGAGCCGGTCGGCGAAGACTCTGATGATCTCGTACGCCGGAGCGGCGGGGCCGCCCGAGAAGGAGAGCACGGCGGTGTCGACAATGTCGACGCCGTTGACCATCGCCGCGAGGAGACTCGCCACCCCGAATCCGGGAGTGCAGTGGGTGTGAAGGTCGACGGGAATTTCGAGTTCGTTCTTGAGGGCCTTGATCAGCTCAGCGGAGGCCGCGGGATCGATGAGGCCCGCCATATCCTTGATCGTGATCATGTCCGCGCCGAGCGCGGCGAGTTCTTTCGCTTTCTTCACGTAGTAGTCGACCGTGAAGAGTTTGGGCGGAATCTTCTTGCTCGAGAAGAGGGATCTCGCCCTGTCCTTAAAGGAAAAGTGCGGATCGACAGTGTAGCACACCGCGCAGTCGGCCTGTCCTCCCGCCTCTTTGACGAATCGGATCGAGGATTTCATGTTGTCGATGTCGTTGAGCGCGTCGAAGATGCGCATGATATCGATTCCGGCGGCGACAGCGTTCGCGCAGAATCCCTCGATGACAGAATCGGGGTAGGGATTGTAGCCGAAGAGATTGCGGCCGCGAGAGAGCGCGGTCAGCTTCGACACGTCTCCAATCCCCGCCTTGATGGTGGCGAGTCTATCCCAGGGATCCTCTCCCAGATAGCGCATCACGGAGTCGGGAACGGCGCCGCCCCAGACCTCCATGGCGTAGAAGTGGCACTGGCGATAATCGTCGAGCACCGACTTCACCTGGTCATTGGTCATGCGCGTGGCAAACTGGGATTGCTGGCCATCGCGAAGTGTCAAATCGCGAATCTTCACAAATTTCATCATATACGCTCCAAGAGTTCACTATTTGTATCGTAAATCCGCTGATGCGGCAAGTATCGGCAATTTGAAGATTTATGCATAAAATTGGTAGATTTTGACAAAATCGTGAATTAACGGTACAATGTGGTCACGCCGTAACGCGTTCCTTGTGCATATTTATCCGCTACATTCACTTTTCCATACGGAACAATTCTCAGTCTGTCAGATTGAGTGCGGCAAAACGTAGATAAGAGCAAAGATATGGCAGAACCAAAGAAAAAATTCTTTCATGTCATTCGGGAAAACTACTGCAAGGGCTGCAATATTTGCGTAGCATTTTGCCCGAAGCAAGTGCTGGAACTGAGGAGCGGCAAAGTATTCGCCGCCCGGCCCGACGATTGTATCGGGTGCAGGATGTGCGAGTATCGATGCCCCGATTTCGCGATTGAAGTGCACCCCCTCGAAGAGAAAGCAAAATTCGAGTGTAGTATCGATCATATCGATTTGAGTCTTCCACCGGAGGCGCACCATGCCTGAAAAAGTAAAGCTCATGCAGGGCAATGAGGCTTGTACGCTCGCGGCTATCGCCGCCGGCCTCGAATTTTACGGCGGATACCCGATCACTCCGTCAACTGAAATCGCGGAGATGTGTTCGGAGGAACTGCCAAAAATCGGTGGCAAATTCATCCAAATGGAAGACGAGATTGGATCGATCTCCGCGTGCATTGGCGCTTCTTTAACAGGAGCCAAGGCGATGACCGCGACCTCGGGGCCCGGTTTCTCGCTCATGCAGGAGGCGATCGGCTACGCGAGCCTCTGCGAGATTCCTCTCGTTATCATCAATGTGCAGCGCGTGGGTCCCTCAACGGGTATGCCCACAAGCCCCGCGCAGGGCGATATCATGCAGGCGCGATGGGGAACCCACGGCGACCACGCGGTCATCGCGCTTGTGCCGGGCAACGTAAAGGAGTGCTACGAGCTCACGTTCCGCGCCTTCGAGCTTTCGGAAAAGTATCGGGTTCCCGTCATCGTGCTCACGGACGAGGTCATTGGCCACATGCGCGAAAAAGTAGTGCTGCCCGATCCGTCGACCTATACAATTCCGCTGAGGGCCATGCCCGAGAGCCCGGCGGGGTACAAGCCTTACGCGGCCGATCCAAATGGCGGCGTGCCCCTCATGGCGCCCTTTGGCACGGGGTATCGCTGGCACTGCACGGGACTCTTCCACGATGAGAATGGGGCGCCTTCCAGCAAGCCCGCGGTGGCCGACAAGCTCATGAGGCGGCTCAACTCCAAGGTTGAGGATAGGGCCGACGAACTCGCCGACTACTTCGCCGAAGGGCTTGAGGACTGCGAAGTCGCGTTGGTGTCCTTCGGTTCTTCCGCGATGGCTGCCCTCTCCGCGGTGCGCCGAGCGCGAGCCGAGGGCAAGAAAGTGGGCATGCTCAGGCTCAAAACGCTCTGGCCTTTCCCTACGAAAACGGTGCGCACCCTGCTTGCGGGCGCGAAGAAAATTATCGTCCCCGAGATGA
>JAKALZ010000208.1 GCA_021813065.1 bacterium | reverse complement strand
GAAGCCGCACAAGAGCGAGCCCAGCGCGAACAGAAACACGCCCGTCGCGAAGAAGCGCTTCCGGCCATAGATGTCGGAGAGCCGGCCCCAGAGAAGGAGAAGCGCCGATATCACGATGAGGTACGATGTCGTGACCCACTGCACTGTCGAGATCCCGATTTTGAATGATTCGGCGATAGTCGGCAGCGCGATGTTGACGATCGAGCCGTCGAGCGTCGCCATGAAGGTCATGACGCAGGCGTTGATGAGAATGAGGGTGCGCCGCCGCCCGTCGGGCTCGAAGTCGCTCAAGATTGGCGAGGACTCAGTGCGGTCATGGCTGCGCGAAGCGTTCCGCGAATCAATATGCATGGAAATGAATATATGGGCAATTCGCGGCGCATGCAACTGAGGTGCGCGCTAAAGGCCCAAAAAGCCGCCGTCGACGGGCAGCAGCACCCCGTTGACGTAATCCGAAGCGCGCGAGGCGAGGAAGACCGCCGTTCCTTTGATGTCGGCAGGCTCGCCCCAGCGCCGCGCGGGGATGCGCTCGAGGAGTTCGCCGTAGCGCGTGGGGTTGTTTTCGCTGTTGATATTGGTGTTCATCGGCGTGTCGAAATAACCAGGAGCGATGGCGTTGACATTGATACCCTTCGAAGCCCAGTGGTTCGCGAGCGAGCGGGTGAGCTGCTGGATACCGGCCTTGCTCGCGGTGTAGGCGGGGATGTTCTTGCCCGCGACAACGCTGTTGATGGAGGCGATATTGATGATCTTGCCCGAACCCTGCGCAAGCATTATTTTGCCCGCGAGCTGACAGAGCATGAACACCGCGGTCAGGTTGACATTGATCACCGCGTCCCACTCATCAATCGGAAAGTCTTCGGGCGGGTGCCGCCGCTGGATACCCGCAGAATTCACGAGGATATCGACACGATCTCTCAGGAGCGAGGCAGCCTCCTTGAACGTGCGCTGGAGCGCGTTCCGGTCGGAAAGATCGACTCGCAGCGCGTGGCAGGCAAAGCCCCTGTTTCGAAACTCAGTGGCAGCTGTCTCGACCGTCGCGGATGCGTCGAGAAGCACGGCTTCAGCGCCGTACTCCATGAGCCCCTCGGCCATGCCGCGGCCAAGCCCCTGCGCCGCCCCGGTAACTATCGCTTTCTTGCCTGTCAGATCGAAGAGATCAGGTTTCATCGTTCTATCCTTGCGCGTGAGCGCCCTTCCCGCGCGGGCGCGCCGCGTGTAGCAGCTATACCGGCGCCGCGAGCTCCGGCTCTTTGACGGCGCCCTTCATCTCAGCAATTGAGAAGTATGTTCCAGCCCTTTTCGGTGAACTGCGTGGCGGTTCTGTTGGTGGGGCCGTAAGTGATGAAGTCGCCTTCGTCCATGCCGCGCTCGTCGTAGGCTTTCTGAAATTCGCGAAGCTCGAGGAGCTGATCGATCACCAAGGCGTCGATGGGCCGATCCGCGCGCTGTGCCTGCTCGGGATTCGCCGTAAGCAATGTGCGCTCGATCGAGGGGGCGATCGACATGATGATGTTCGCGCCCGCGAGTTCCGTGATGTGGTAGATGCCACGCGCCGCCGCGCTCATGAGCATCGTGCGGTAGCCTCGCTCCTGGAAGATGCCGTATGCCTTCTTCATGCAGGCGATTCCCGCGTGGGTTATCGCGCGCTCTGGAATGCCATACTCGCCATCGGCCGCGACATCGCGAAGGTAATCGTCGAGACGTCCGAGCATCATCACCGCGGCGCTGAAACCTGGGGTGATGCCGTTCGAGCGCGCCCGCGCCGCGCCGCGCTCGTACGCCTCGGCCGCCGCGACGCACTGGGCGACCGTAAAGCTCAGCGTCGACACCATATTGAAGCCGAGGGCCACGCCTTCCTCGAAGGCGACAAGCCCTGCGTGCGTTGCGGGCGTCTTGACGCAGATATTTGGCGCCAACGGTCCGATTTTCCTCACCTGCTCGGTCATGAGCGCGGCGTCCCCTGGTTTCGCCGGGTTCACCTGCACGCACACGCCGCCCGCGCCGCGCTTTATGCCCCAGAACTGGCGGAAGGTCGCGGCATGCCGCGCCCCCACGCGCATTTCGAGCTCGAGCGCTTTCTCGTCACCGGAAAGCGCGCCAATATCCCTGGCGTACGCGCCAGAACCCTCATCGCGCGAAGCTTTGGCGCCGAGCGCTTCCTTAGGGCCGCCCCACTCGGCGCTGAACGCCTCCGTCCAGCCCGCGCGCGGGTCGGTGAGCGTCGAAGCTATTAAAAACGGATTCGTGGTCATACCGACCGCGCCATTCTGAATCGCCGCGTCCGCCGCGCGCGGGTCTGCGCTGTCGTGCCACCAGATCGTGTCCGTGGCGGCCAGCCACTGAAGGTAATTATTTGTCATGTATGTGCGCGCTCCCATCCTTCCACGCATATTCCGCCGCGCAAGGTTTCACCATGCCGTCGTCCCGCCGTCCACTGGCAGCGCCACTCCGTTCAGGAAGGCCGCCTCATCGCTCGCGAGATACACAAAGGCGTTCGCCACATCGGTGGCGGTCGCGAGCCGACCGAGCGGCACTTCGCCGTAGCGTTCGGCCCGCCTCACCGGATCGCTGAGCACTGTCTGCAGAAGCGGCGTGTCGACCGTGCTGGGGTGCACCGAGTTACAGCGGATGTTGTCCTTCGCGTAGCGCGTCGCGATCGACTTCGTCAGCAGCGTGAGCGCGCCCTTTGTCGTCGTGTAGGTCTCGTTGGTGTACTTGTGGCCGATGATGCCGCACACCGACGACATGTTCAGAATGGACCCGCCGCCCGACGCGCGGAGCAGAGGGAGCGCGTGCTTAATGCCGAGAAATGGGCCCTTGATGTTGACCGCCAGCATGGCGTCCAGCGACTCCACCGGCATCTCTTCTATGTTCTTGCGGATGTTGATACCCGCGTTGTTGACAAGCACATCGAGGCGACCGCTCTTTTGTCGAACTGCCTCAAACACGGACTTCCAGCTCTCCTCGGAGGTAACATCGAGCTTGAGAAAGGACGCTCCTCCAATTGAAGAGAGCTTCGCGAGCGCTAACGCGGTCTTTTCGCCCTCATCAGCGTTGACATCGCAAATGTAGACTGTCGCGCCCTCTTCGCGGAAACGCCGCGCGATCTCCGCGCCAAGCCCCTGGGCCGCGCCCGTAATCACCGCAACTTTGTTTGCTAACCGCATATGCATCACTCCAGGGAGAGTCTGCGCTCTCCAGGCTAAAAAAAGGGAAGCCTAGGAGAAGCGCTCTATAGCGCCCCTCCAGACTTCCTCAAAAACATCAGCGAAGCAATCACTTCACCGCGGCGACAGTCGCCTGGAACTCATCGACGAGATCTTTCCCGATCTTCGGGATCCACTGGTCATAGACGGACTTCGTGGCATCCTGGAACACTTTGAGCTGGTCGGGGGTGAGGTAGGTAACCGTCATTCCCTTGTCTTTGAGCTGCGCGACGAGGTCGGAGTTCATCTTGCGGTTTGTGGCTCTCTGGAACACCGCGGACTCCTGGGCTGCCTGCTGGATGACCTTCTGGTCCTCAGCGGGGAAACTGTCCCAGAGTTTCTTGTTGATGAGAAGGATGTGCGGACCGTAGACGTGGCCGGTCATCGACAGGTACTTCTGCACTTCGTAGAACTTAGAGAGGAAGATCGTCGGAACAGGGTTTTCCTGGCCGTCGATGGTCTTCTGCTGCATGGCGGTGAACACTTCGCTGAAGGGCATTGGGGTGGGGTTCGCGCCGAGAGCTCTCCACAGGGCGAGGTGGATCGGGTTCTCCATGGTGCGGATCTTGAGACCTTTAAGGTCAGCCGGGGACTTCACTTCGCGCACACTGTTCGTGAGCTGGCGGAAACCGTTCTCGTAGTAGGCGAGCAGTTTCATTCCCTTCGGTTCGAGCAGGCTCGCGAGCTTGGCGCCCACAGGGCCGTCATAGATCGCGTCGGCGGCTTTCTCGCTCGTCACGATGAAGGGCAGGTCGAACACGTTGAACTGCGGGATGAGGCCGGTGAGCGGCGAGGCGGAGGTGGCGACCATCTCGAGGGTGCCCATGCGGACCGCCTCAGTGGCGCGGACATCGTCGCCGAGCTGCGCGTTGGCGTACACCTGCACTTCATACTTTCCGGGGAGCCTG
>JAKALZ010000207.1 GCA_021813065.1 bacterium | reverse complement strand
CGGAAGCGCTTGCTGGTGGCCGCCTGAGCTTGGTGATCGGCACCCAGTCGCTGTTCCAGGAAGGGGTGGCGTTTGCATGTCTCGGACTGGTCATCATTGACGAGCAGCACCGCTTTGGCGTGGAGCAGCGCCGTCAGTTGCTGGAGAAGGGCGCCATGCCCCACCTGCTGGTGATGACCGCCACGCCGATTCCGCGGACGCTCGGCCTCACGCTTTACGGCGACCTGGACGTGGCGGTGATTGACGAACTGCCCGCCGGGCGCGGCCGGGTGAAAACCTTCGTCCGCACGGCGGACGCGCTGCCGAAGGTCTGGGATTTTGTGCGGGAGAAACTTGCCGCGGGCGATTGGCTCATCTACAGCGAGGGTAAAAACGTAGCGGGAGAGGTGCTCGTCCGATCGCCGCAGACCTCGGTGAAGCTCACGGCGGGCGCGACCGCGCGAGCTTCCTTGCTGTGCGTCCCCCTCGCGGGATCGGGCCAACTTACGCTCTCCCTCAGCTGGCCTTCGGACGCGGTAACGACGCCCGAGATTGAAGCGACGCTCGGCGTGTCGGGCAGCGGAGATACGCCCAAGACGCTTACCTTTGGAATGTCGGGCGGATCGAGCGCCACCTACACGAGCGGCATGGAGCTCACCAGCGGTTTCTATGTGCTCAGTGTGAAACTCAAAGACGCGGCGCTCTCTGGGCACATCCTCTGGTCGAAGGTCGAGGCGGTTCAGATCTACAAGGACAAGAGCACTGAGGAAACGTGGACGCTCAGCGCGGGCGATTTGGACGATTCCTACCTCCCGTGGCTCGTGCTCGGGCTCGGCTCAAACACAAAGACGCCTGTTACGGTATCGTTAAGCGGCACGGTGCAGGAACTCTCGGCGGGCGGCGCGATGACCGTAATCGCCACGGCAACTCCCTCTGCGTCGAGCTGGAGTTGGTACCTCGATGGAGACACTCTTCCTGGCGTTTCGGGAAGCAGCCTTGTCACAGGGGCTCAGCTCACGCCGGGAACAGCCCACTCGCTCGCGGCGATCGCGACGAGCGGAGACTTGGCGGGGTCGGCTGACGCCCAATTCCTGATCAAGATGGTGTCGGTGTCCACGGTGGCCGGGTGCGGGGCAGCGGGCGCGGTCGACGGGAGCGGTACCACAGCCGAATTCAATTATCCTTCGGGGGTGGCGGTCGATAGTGATGGAAATGTGTACGTGGCGGATAAGAAAAACAATAAGATTCGGAAAATCGATTCCTTAGGCGTCGTCAGTAGCTATGCGGGTACTGGCTTACCAGGAGTCGCTGATGGGGCATCTGTAGTCGCAAAATTCAAGCTCCCCAGCGACGTCGCCCTCGACGCGGCTGGCAATCTCTACGTCGCCGACACCGGCAACCACAAGATCCGAATGATTACCCCAGCGGGTATCGTCAGCACCTTCGCCGGTACCGGCAGCCCCGGCTCCAGCGATGGCAACGGCACCTCGGCAAGTTTCAACTCGCCGAGCGGAATCGCCCTCGACACCTCAGGCAATATCTACGTCGCCGACACCGGCAACCACAAGGTCCGAAAGATCACCCCGGCAGGCGCGGTCACCACCATCGCCGGCTCGGGCTCTCCCGGGTTCGCCGATGGAGCGCACGATACCGCTCAGTTCAATCAACCAGCCGATGTCGTGATCGACGCGGCGGGCGCCATCTACGTGGCGGACAACGGCAACTGCCGCGTACGGAAAATCATGGGCGAAAACGTCAGCACCGTAGCGGGCACCGGCGCAGTCGGCAGCGACGACGGCCCCGCTCTCGAGTCGACCTTCAACTACCCCACCGGCATCGAACTCGATTCATCGGGCTTTATCTACGTCGCCGACTCCGACGGCAACAAGGTACGCAAACTCGGTCCCGCCGGCACTGTCATCACCCTCGCGGGAACCGGAGCGGCAGGCTCGGACGATGGTCCCTACAGCGCGTCAAGTTTCTCTTGCCCATCGCGACTCGCGATCGACGCGTCGGGAATCCTCTTCGTGCCTGACATGAATAACCAAAAAATTCGAAAGATCACGCAATGAAGATCAGGAAGCGCTATGCACCGCGCATGAATGGCGCCGCGTCGACAAGGCTCGTGGCGCGCGGTATCCAATTCAAGATATGATGCCCGCGGAGGAGGATCTCAATGAAATCGAAGATACTATTAATCGCGATCGCGCTCTGCGCGCTTATGCTGCTGACATCCTGCTTGCCTGGCGATGGGAAAAATACCGTGGATCGACGAGCCAATTTCCTGACGGGGATATGGCACGGCTGGATCGCGCCGATCTCACTCATTGTGGGGATCTTTGACCGCGATATCCGTGTCTACGAAGTGAACAACACTGGCTGGTGGTACGATTTCGGTTTCTACATGGCTGTGATATCGGGATTTGGCGGCCTCGCGCTCTCTCGGCGAAAGCGTCGAAGCGCCGAATAACCCTCAACGGCCCGCGGCTCCAAGCGTGGAAAGGCAGCGCGAAAAGCGCTCTGGCCGCGCGACAGTGGATATGGGCGCGCCCCTGACAGATTCCTGGAATCGCCTTAGTTTCAGCGTGACTTCGGAGTCTCGGAAGGGGCGAGCATCGAGAGGAGGCGCTCCGCGATGAGACTCCGCAGACTCGCCTCAACCGCGAGCTTTAGCGCCAGCGTCCGGACACCCGACTCGTCGATATCAGGCTCGCCCGCTATGGGAGGATCCCGCTTGGACTGAATGCCCAAACCCGCGCGAATCTCGCTCGCCGCCGAATTCGCGCATTCGGTGAGCGCCGCGCGAAATCGCTCGTAGAAGATTCGGAAAGAATCATTGGCCGCGTACCCTTCGAGAAGCGCTCCCATATCCTGCACCGAGAGCGATTTTTTCAGCATAAAAATCGACAGAAGGAGGGCGATGTGCTCCTGGCTGTATTTCTTGCTCTCCGCCCTGGGAATGATCTTCGCTTTCGCGTAGTTGTTGATCATTGAAGAGGTGATGCTCCTCTCTTTCTCCGAAGGGATGAGCGGCCCCAGCTGACGGTCGAGATAGCCGATCACCTGATCCATGTAGAGCCCGATATCAGGCAACTGCTCCCACTCGGGCGGCTTGCCTGAAGTCAGCGCGGTAAGATACTTCTCGATCTCGTCGTACATCGTGTGATACATCGGCAGCTCCTCTCGGCGAATTGTATCTAAACCATACAATATGTTATTGAAAACCACAATATATCATTCAAAATATCTTGACACATTGCTTATGCTGCGTTAAAGTATCAATATCCTTATGACATGGTATTAATAACCATATCTTAAAGAGACAACAATCCAGTGGAGGCGGCAACATGTACGCTCAGGAAGTCTGTCTGTTCGGAGATTCAATCGCTCGCGGTGTCGTGCTCGACGCGCAGGACGCCTACAAACCGATCAAAGAGTGCTTCGCCTCGCTCGCCGCCGCAGAGCTCGGGGTCGCGCTCATCAACAAGGCGCGCTTCGGTTGCACTATCGCGAAGGGCCGCGAGATCATCGAGCATTATCTGAGCCGCGACGATGTCGCCGAGTCTGCGTACGGCGCGGTAGAGGCGCAACGCGCAACCGAAACGCGCGGCACTACTGCGGCTCTCCGCGACGGTGAGTCGCGACGCTTCGCCTTCCTCGAATTTGGGGGAAACGACTGCGATTTCCGCTGGGACCAGATCTCCGCGAACCCTCATGCCGAGCACGTTCCCGCAACCACGCCCGAGCGCTTTTTCTCGATGTACGGCGAACTGATCAACAGACTCAGATCCAAGGGCATACAGCCTATATTGATGACACTCCCGCCCCTCGATGCGGAGCGTTACTTCAACTGGTTCACGCGCATGGGCCTCGACAGACGCGCGATCCTCGAGTGGCTCGGCGATGTACAGTTCATTTACCGCTGGCATGAGAGCTACTCAAGCGCGATCTGGGAGATCGGCGAGGCTTTCGGAGGCCCTGTGGCGGATATACGCAAAATCTTCCTCGAACAGCGCAACTACTCGCGCTTCCTCTGCAAAGACGGCATTCACCCCAACTACGTCGTGACCAAGGTCACTTGCGGCTGTGGCAACACCTTCACCACGCGCAGCACCCAAGCGGAGCTGAAGGTCGATATCTGCAAC
>JAKALZ010000206.1 GCA_021813065.1 bacterium | reverse complement strand
GCGTACAAGTACATAACCCTCGGAGCTGTCGGCTCGTGGGATGTCATTTCCAATGTGCTCGTGTCGTGGGTGCCGCTGCTGCTCGCCACTTCAGGGCTCCTCGTCACCTTCACTGTTGGGTTGTGGAACATCGGCATCGAGGGGCAGATCACCCTCGGTGCGATTTTCACCACCTGGGCCATGCGACTCCTCGAGACCTCCGGATGGAATCCAACGCTCATCCTCGTGATCGCGATGGCGGCGGGCATGCTCGGGGGCACGCTCTGGGCGCTTCTCGCGGGCGCGCTCAAGACCTTCGGCGGCGTCAACGAAATCTTCGGCGGCCTCGGTCTGAACTTCGTGGCGACCGCCCTCAATATCTGGCTCATCTTTGGTCCCTGGAAGCGGCCAGGCGTCGCGTCAATGTCAGGTACCTTGCCCTTCGATCGCTCGCTCTGGATGCCGATCGCGGCAGGATCGTCGCGCCTCACGCCGGCGACGCTCATCATCGCCATCGTGGGAATTCTCGCTGTCTACGCGATGATCGAGGGAACCTACTTCGGCCTCAAGCTCAAAGCTGTCGGCAAAAACCCAAAATCGGCCTATATCCTCGGCATTCCGACCTGGCAGCACATGATGCTCTCCTTCGCGATATGTGGCGTGTTCGCGGGACTCGCCGGCGGCGTGCAGGTAACCGCGGTCTACCATCGCCTCATTCCTTCGATCTCTTCGGGCTACGGCTACCTCGGCCTCATGGTGGCGATGCTGGTCGGGTACCGCGCGAGCATCGCGGCGCCGGTGGCCCTCTTCTTCGCCGCGCTCAATGTGGGCTCGATTCAGCTGCCGATTATCCTCAAGCTGGACTCGTCGCTCGCCGGCGTGCTCCAAGGGACCCTTGTGCTCTTTGTCATTCTCGGTCAGGGAGTCCGCGCTAAGCTTCTCAAGAAATCGAAGAGGTCATTATGAGCAACTCTGCGCTTCTGACCAGCATCGCGGGCGTTTTAGCCGCCGCCGCGCCCGTGCTGTTTGCCGTGATCGGCGAAACCATTTCCGAACGGGCTGGCGTGCTCAATCTCTCCATGAACGGCATGATTCTGCTGTCAGCGATGGGAAGCTTCGCAGTCGCGCTCGCCTCGGGCAATGTAGTACTGGGCTTTCTGGCGGGCGCGGCGATCGGGGCCGCGGTCTCGCTTGTCGTGGCCTTCGCGAGCCTCACGCTATTGCAGTCGCAGGTAGCGGTCGGTTTTGTGCTGGCGTTGCTCTGCCGCGATCTTTCGTATTTCCTGGGCAACCCCATCATGGGGCAGGTCGGCCCGCGGATTTCGCTGGTCCCGATCCCGGGGCTTCAGAATATTCCCTTGCTCGGCCCGATTTTCTTCCGCCAGGATATGATGACCTATCTCTCCTTCGTGCTGATCGTGCTCGCGTGGTTTTTCATCTTTAGGACAAGGCCGGGCCTCACGCTGCAGGGTATCGGCGAGCGTCCCGCCGCCGCGTACATCCGCGGCGCGAGCGTCAACAAGCTTCGTTACATCTACGCCATGCTAGGCGGAGCCATCGCGGGGCTCGCGGGGCCGATCTACTCGCTCTCGGTAAAAGCTGGATGGAAGGGGACGATCTCAGGGCTCGACGGCATAGGCTGGATCGTGCTCTCGATTACTATTTTCGGCGGATGGAAGCCCTTTAGAGCCGCGTTCGGCGCGTACCTTTTCGCCTTCCTGCAGTGGCTGGGGCTCGTGCTGCAGCCGAGTCTGCCCTCGGTGCCGTCGCAGGTGCTCCAGGTCGCGCCCTTTCCTCTCATGATTCTGACGCTGCTCTTCGTGAACATCGGCAGCGCGGAGTGGGTAGAGCGCTCGTTGGCGCGTCTGCCCGAGAATGTCCGCCGCGACATCGCGAAGGTGCTGCGCGCGATGAACGCGACGCCGCCCGCGGCGCTGGGCGTGCCGTTTGAGAAGGAATAGGGCGGGCGGAGGCGCCGCGCTTGTACGCGCGTCGCCGTGGTGCGCGCGTCGCGGTTGAGCGGCGCTCCGCGATACTCTACAATGGCTCGCGGGAGGAACCCATGACAGCTAGCAAAGAACTGCTCGAACAGATTGCCCAGCAGGAGAGAGAACTGATATTGGATCACTTTACCGAAGATGACGCGTGGGCACTTGGATCCCTCATCGTCGAAGAGGCGAAAAAGCGTCAGGCGCGCATCGCCATCGATATCCGCCGCCCTGGACAGATACTGTTCCACGCCGCCCTCGAGGGAGCCACGCCCGACAACGAAGAGTGGATTCGGCGCAAATCGAATGTCGTGTTCCGTTTCGGCAAAGCGTCGTTCGCGGTCGGCATCAATCTCGCGCTCGCCGATACCACGATCGATAAAAAGTCCTTCGTGAGCCCCGCCGAATTCAGCCCGCACGGCGGCGCCTTCCCCATCAGAGTGCGCGGCTGCGGGATCGTAGCCTGCGCCACCGTATCAGGTCTGCCGCAGGAAGAGGATCACGCCCTTGTAACCTACTGTCTGGGACAATTCATTAACTCGAATCGCTAGAAGTTCTGGATGAACGCGCGCTTCCGCGCCACCACGTGGCGCGGAAGTGGCGATGCTGAAGCTCAGTTCGTATAGCCAGCCTGAAGAATAAACAGAGGAAGCTCTTCTTTTCCCAATTTGGCCGCGTTCGCCGCCGCCGCGGGTGTCAGCGAGTACTGAACGATGGAGGCCATCTTCAGCGCGCTCGCCGCGAGTTCCATATTCTGCGCCGAGAATCCCGCCGTGGCGTGGGCCATCTGCAGGAAGACCGCGGGCGCTGACTTGAGGAACGAGGGAGTCAGGTCAGTGTTGACGGTAAAGAGCACCATAAAGGCAGCTTCGGGGATCGCCGCCTTCGAAACGGCGGACCTCGAGTCGCCGGAGCTCACAAGCTTGAGGCTGTTGCTCTCAGGCATATACTTCCAGGTGCCTCTCGCATCCAGCACGTACACATTGATGTACGCGTTATCGCCCGAGAACGAGATAGTTCGATCCGCCTTGGTGGCGCTCGAAACCGCATCGGCACCCCGAGGACCGAGCCCGGCCCACAGAATCGTGGACAGATCCGCCGGCGACACGGTCCGCTTCACAAATGAACGCGAAATCTGGCGGTTCTGAATCGCGGTCAGCACATCGACACCGGCTTTCTGGGCAGGTTTGGGCAGTACGATATCTTCAGCAAAAACGCTGAAGGAAAGCACAGACGCAAAGATCGCGACAATAGAGAGTTTTTTCATGAAAACCTCCATAAATAAATTTATATATAATATACCCATCATATGTTTGCGCGACAAATTGTACTCTCTTCCGAATATTTTTCACAAAGAGATCGAGGCTAGGGGATTGCAGTTATATCCACTTCTTGATCTTGAAGTAGATCAGCTCCGCCAGCACCACCGCGGCCATGAGGCCCAGCGCGGCGGGATAGCCCCAGGACTGCGCCAGCTCGGGCATGTGGGCAAAATTCATGCCATAGACTCCCGCGATAAAGGTTATGGGGATAAAAATCGCCGACAGAATTGTGAGCACCTTCATGACACGTGACATGTTCGTGTTGATCTCGCTGAGGTGGAGCTCGATGATCGAGGAGGCGTGCTCGCGGTAGGACTCGAGCGCCTCGATCGCCTGCACTGTGTTCTCGTACAGGTCCCGCAGATAGGGCGAGAGTGAGGCGTCCATCTGAATCGATTCGCTCCGCGAGAGCGCGCCGACAGAGTCGCGTACAGGCCAGATCACCCGCCGCATTCTCGCGAGCTCGCGCTTCAATTCCTGGAGCCCGTGGAGAAAATTTCCGTCATCATCCGCCGCCGCGCCGTCCTCGAAGCCTTCGAGACGGTCGCCCAGCTGCTCGAGCACGACAAAATAGTTGTCCACAATCGTGTCGACGAGCGCGTAAAGCAGATAATCAGCGCCCATTCTTCGGAGCCGGCCCGCTCCCGCGATAATTCTGTCGCGGACCGCCTTGAAACAGTCGCCTGGCCGCTCTTGGAAAGAAATAAGAACCTTGCCCTTCAGAATAAAGCTCACCTGTTCGTACTCGATTGAGCCATCGCTGTGCATGGTGAGCATCTTAGTGATGAGAAACATGTAGTCATCGTAATTTTCGAGTTTGGGCCTGTGCTCGGTGTTCAGAA
>JAKALZ010000205.1:2310-4133 GCA_021813065.1 bacterium | reverse complement strand
CTTCCCGCCCCTTTTAAAAAACTCAATCATGCCGTGATACGGCACTTCAACACGATACCGCTCTATATCCTTGGCGCCGCGATATCGGGCTTTATGGTATCTTTCATAGAGTTGGCGTGTACAGGACAAATCTATTTGCCCACGCTTGTCTACATGAACCAGAGTGCCCGCTCATCGGTCAGCGTCGCCCTGCTATTCGCGTACAATCTGGCATTCATCGCGCCGCTCTGCGGAGTATTCGTGCTGTACATGTCGGGGACGAAGCACGAAAATATACGTGCCTGGTATGGTTCGCATGTGGCGCTTGTACGGTGGCTCTCGGCGTTTTTCTTTATCGCGATGGGAATTCTTGTGTGGGTAGTCTAATGAGCGATGCGCGATTCGAACGCGCGACCTTCGGCTCCGGAGGCCGACGCTCTATCCAGCTGAGCTAATCGCCCGCAACAGTTTTGCTGGAGGCATGATAATTGTTCGCCTGATTCGCGTCAAGCGCGCCATGGTATCGCAGAAAGCACCATTCTTGGCAAAAACACGCTTTCTCTTTACATTCAAAGCATCATGCTCAGTGAAGCGATCATTTTGGCGAGCGAATCGCCGCGGCGTGCCGAGATATTGGAATCCCTGCGCATTCCTTTTATAAAAGTCATTCCCGCTATCGACGAATCGGTGTTTGATCACCTCGATCCGGCTGAGAGAGTCTCAGCGCTCGCGGCGACAAAAGCGCGGCGCGGGAAGCTCCTCTGGGAAGAACAGCGCACCGCGCATATGCTGAAGAATGGCATTGTGTCGCGCCATGACGCAGATACTTCACCCCGCTTTGTGCTGGGAGCTGACACTCTTGTGGCGTTCAAGCGGGAAAATGCTTGGGAGACTATTGGAAAACCCATTGATGCGCGCGATGCCGAGGCAATGCTGCGACGCGAACAAGGAGCGTGCCAGTATGTCTTTAGCGGAATCTGCCTCCTCGACATGGAGCACAGCGCACTAGAAATGGCGCTTTCCGTATCTGAAGTGCTTTTCGCTCCCATGTCCGATTCCGACATAGCCTGGTATCTCGGCTTCGACGAGTGGAGAGGCGCGGCGGGAGCCTATAAGGTTCAAGGCGCGGGCTCATACTTCATCAAGGAAATCAAAGGCTCGTTCTCTGGCGTCATGGGCTTGCCAATCCACGAATTATATGGCATTCTGAAAAAGTCCGGTTATTTGACTTCTCAGCAATGACAAGAACGAATACAGTGACAAACGGCACTTGATTGCCGTTAATTTTCCGCCTGTCATCGCGTTCGCGAATGGGCAGGACGAGATACAAGGAAGGGGACCGAAAGTCATTTCGGTCACGGGAGGTCTACGTGGCAGTAGTCACCATGAAAAACCTGCTTGAATCTGGCGTGCACTTTGGGCACCAGGTTAAGCGCTGGGACCCGCGAATGAAGAAATACATTTTCGCGGAGCGCAACGGTATTCACATCATCGATCTGTAGAAAACAATTCAGGAAATTAAAGAAGCCTACGACGCGGTGCAGAAGATTGTCAGTTCAGGCAAAACTGTCCTCTTTGTGGGTACCAAGAAGCAGGCTCAAGCCGCCATTCAGAAAGAAGCCGAACGCTGCGAGCAGTTCTACGTCAACAACCGATGGCTTGGCGGCATGCTTACCAATTTTTCGACGATCCGCAAATCCATCCAGAGGCTCAAAAAGATTGAGCGCATGGAAGTTGATGGCACATTCAACAGTCTCACCAAGAAAGAAATCGCGAGTCTTCTCAAAGAGAAGACAAAGCTTGAGAAGAACTTGGGCGGTATCAAAGAGATGACGAGCCTCCCC
>JAKALZ010000205.1:0-2300 GCA_021813065.1 bacterium | reverse complement strand
CCGGTGTACTCTTTGTCGTTGACACTCGCAAAGAGGGCATCGCGGTCGCGGAAGCGCAGCGTCTCGGCATTCCCATTGTCGCCATCGTCGATACGAACTGTAATCCCGAAGGCATTACCTACCCGATCCCCGGCAACGACGACGCAATCCGCTCCATTAGCCTTTTTACGCAGATCATCGCGAACGCGGTTGTTGAGGCAGGCGCCTCCGAGGGCCTTAAGATCATCGAGACGCTTCCGCCCGAGGAAGAGCAGGAGATTGTGGCCCCCGCGAAAACCGAAGAGGACGAGGTCGAGATTGATGTCGAGAATTACGCGGCTTCCTCCGCGCCGGCCGAAAAGGAGCCTGAGGAAACTGCCGAGATCGATGCTCCGATCATCGACGAAGATCGCCTTTACGAGGAAAACTGAGCATTTTCGAGGAGAAAAATCGTGGAAATTAAAGCTACGGATGTAAAAGCCCTGCGTGAAAAGACCGGTGCGGGCATGATGGATTGCAAGAAGGCCCTGGCTGAGGCCAACGGCGATTTTGCCGCCGCGGAGAAGCTTCTCCGCGAGTGGGGCATGGCAGGTGTTGAAAAACGCGCCGGTCGCGCCACTAACGAGGGACGAATCTTTATCGCGCAGAACGCACACGAGCTCGCGCTCGTTGAGATCGCCTGCGAAACCGACTTTGTCGCGCGGAATCAGAATTTTATCGACGCTGGCACCAAGGTTGCCGAGACCGCGCTCGCCCAGAAAGCAAACACGGCAAACGAGAGCCTCGAAGATCTTGTTAAAGAAATCGCCTCGAAGATCAAGGAGAACATTACCCTCAAGCGTGTAGCGTATTTCAGCGCTGGCGCGCTCGAAACGCTCCATGCGTACCTGCATGGCGAAGGCCGCATCGGTGTCGTGGTGAAGTTCAGCGCGAAGGACGCAGCCGCGTTCAAGAGTGAAAAGGTCGCGACCTTCATTCACGACATCGCGCTCCATGTCGCCGCCTTCAATCCGATGTTCCTTGACGAGACAAAGGTTCCGGCCTCCTGGCTGGCCGAGCAGAAGGAGATCTTCCAGAAGCAGGTGGACCTCGATGAGAAGTTGAAGAGCAAACCCGCAAAGGTGCTCGAAGGCATTCTCGCCGGCAAGGTGAAGAAGCTGCTCTCCGACGTGTGCCTCGTCGATCAGGGTTTTGTTCGCGATGAGAAGGTTTCGGTTGCGGCAGCGCTGCAGCAAGTCTCAAAAGAGACTGGATTCCAGCTCACTATCGCGGATTACTATTTCGCAAAAGTGGGCCAGAGCTGATTCGCTTTCGGCCTAGGACCGGAATAAAGGGCGGTCTGTCGAAAACTGACCGCCCTTTTTACACACAGGATCGTTGAGCGAGGAGAGAATATATGGAATCGATTAAGACTGCCTACGAAGAGAGAATGAAAAAGACAATTGGCGCCCTCCACGACGAGTTCAACGCCATTCGGACCGGCAGAGCCTCACCGGCCTTACTCGATAAAGTTCGCGTCGATTATTACGGTCAAAAATCGCCGCTCTCTCAGGTCGCGACGATCTCCGTCCCCGAGGCCAGATTGATTGTTATCCAACCTTGGGACAGATCGCTCTTTAGCGAAATTGAAAAAGCCATCCTCAAGTCCGACCTGGGGCTCAATCCTTCGAACGATGGAAAAGTGCTCCGAATCGCGATTCCTCCTCTCACGGAGCAACGGAGAAAGGAACTCGTGAAAACGGCGCACAATGTCGCCGAAACGTCGAGAGTCGCCGTTCGAAATATTCGACGCGACGGACTCGAGGAACTCAAAAAGCTGCAGAGCGCGGGCGGCGTCGCCGAAGACGCGGTAAAGAAAGAAGAAACAGAACTCCAGAAGCTTACCGATGAGTACATCGCGCAGATCGGAAAAATTCTCGAAATAAAAGAAAAAGAAATCATGGAAGTTTGAGGATTTTCAAGCATGGATGAACATCGCACACCTTTGCACGTCGCGATCATCATGGATGGCAACGGTCGGTGGGCAAAACAGAGAGGACTCGCGCGCACAGAAGGGCATCAGGAAGGACTTGAAGTCGCGAAGCGAATCATTCTCGCCGCACGGCTCGCGGGGGTGCGTTTCATTTCGCTCTATACATTTTCCACTGAAAACTGGAAGCGAACCGCCCAAGAAGTTGGTTTCTTGATGTCGCTTATACGGATTCACCTTATGAAGGAGCTCGATTTTTATCGGCAGAATGGAATCCGCATCATTCACTCGGGTGATCGACGTGCCCTCCCACGCGATGTTCTCTACGAAATCGACAGAGCGGTTGAAGACA
>JAKALZ010000003.1 GCA_021813065.1 bacterium | reverse complement strand
ATCCGTAATTGGGACGTAGGCAAGCGGTAAGCCTCCGGATTTTGGTTCCGGCATGCGCAGGTTCGAATCCTGCCGTCCCAGGTAGATGTAAATTTCTGAAGGAGTTACTGATATGGAACATATCGAGCTGAAAGCTTCTCCACGTGGAATAATGACGAAGGGAGAGCTCAATCAGGCACGCAAGAACGGCAAGGTACCCGCGCAACTTTACGGCAAAGAAGCCGAGCCTATGTCGATTTTCCTCGAAAGCGAGGCATTTTCTTCTACTGCGAAACGCCTCACCAAGAGCATGATCATCGATTTGAACCTTGATGGCAAGAAATATTCGGCCCTCATGAAAGAGGTTCAGCGGGCGAATCTTTCAGGAGAAATCATCCATATCGATTTCAATCTCGTCGGACGCGGCCAGAAGATGCGCGTAAGGGTGCCTCTCCATCTGTCTGGAATCGCGAAGGGCGTTCGCGATGGTGGAATTCTAGAGCATGCGATCCACGATATCGAAGTGGAGTGTCAGGTTGAAAGCCTTCCCGAGAAGATCGAAGTGGATATCACCGAACTTGAGGCGAATCACGCGCTTCACCTACGCGATATCGCGATCCCTGAGGGCGTGAGGCTGCTCACGAATCCGGAGACTGTTATCGCCATTATCAAGTTTGCGCGTGCTGAGGTTGAGACTGCGGCACCTGCCGAGGCAACCGTGGAAACGGTGGCGGCCCCTGAGCAAGCAGCGTCTGAGGACGCGAATGAGGCTGCGCAAAAATAATTGTCGCCGCGAAACATCGAACTGCTACTGTGATGCTCCAGCCTCTCTACGTGAGAGGCTGTTTTTTTTCGCCAAGAACTGGGCCGCATCCCGATGATGCGAGGGAACTCCAATGGAGAGTGTAAAGAGCAAACTGTTTTCTTCGGTGCGTAATAGCATTCAGAATATTTCGATGCCGGTGGGGGTCGCGTTTTCTGGAGGACTCGATTCGAGCGTCCTCCTCGATGTGATTGCGCGAATCGCGGGTCCCAATGAGGTACGAGCGATCCATGTGTGCCACAACTTGAGGCCGGAACTAGAACTCACGGCGGAGCTTGATTTCGTTCGCCGTATATGCGCGAAACGGGACATCCCTCTCAGCGTCGCAACTGTACCGCGAGGGTCGATTGAAACCTTTGCGCGCGAAAAAAAATGTGGCATAGAAGCAGCCGCTCGGCGATTCAGGTACCACGCCTTTTCGCGCATCGCGAAAAAATACGGGCTTTTGGCAATTTTTGTCGCGCACCACCTCGACGATCAGATCGAGACCATGCTAATGCGGCTCGTGCATGGAGGAAGCGTGATCGCGCTCTCCGGCATGCGACCAACGCGGGTACTCTCTGTCAACCCTGATATCGTAATCCTTAGGCCCTTTCTTAAAACACCGAAGAAAAACTTAGTTCGCTACGCTGAGAGTGCCGGTCTCAGGTGGTCTGAAGATTCGACCAACGCGGAAGAGGTCTACCTTCGAAACAGGATTCGAAAAACTCTCATGCCGCTGCTTGACGAACAGTTTTCATTCTGGCGTTCAGCGTTTGCGCATTACCAGGCACAGATCGAAGATCTCAGCGAGATCGTGCTGAATCGCGCGCGTGAAAAACGCGCGGAGATCGAACGGAATGTGGACGGAAAGCGCGCGCTTGAGCTTACCTCATTGCGAACTGAACCGCGCGCCGTACGCATAGAAATTTTGAGGCAATTCGCTGAGTCGCTCTCTACGGCTCGACCGATGCTCGCACGAGGGGTGCGGCATCTTGAAGCAGGCATCGCGAAAGGCGCAAAAAATATCGAAGCCTCAGGTAACATCTTCGCGCTCGAGAGTCAAATCCTCGTGTTTCAAGGGCCAACACAATTCTCGTCTTCACCGGAGCGGCGTGCGATCGCTGAGCTTGATGCCGCGCTTCTTGAGAATATCTACTATTTAAAAGTGCCATCATTCGGCGAGTACAGCTGTGGGCCATTCAGTGTGCGTATCGCGCGCGAACTGACAGATAATTGTGCCCGCGGAGCGACCGAGGTACAGGGAGTGAGGGAGTTCGCGATACCAGTCACTTTCCCGTTTGTTATTAGAAGCAGAAGGGCTGGCGATTCTCTTGACGGCGGTATCCATGGTGTAAAAAACGTGGAATCAATGATAAAAAAAGCAGGGCTGCCGCGCGCTCGCCGCGACGAGGTGCCGATTGTAGAGGATGCGATGGGTATCGCCGCAGTGCTTCCCTCGGCGCTTGGGTCCGTCGCGGGAGCGCGAGACGCGTTTCGTGAACCCTCGCTGGGCGAAAGCATCCAAATAGTGTATATTTTTCTTTCAATGAAAGGAGATCAGTTCATCAATGTCTGAGCAGAATGATAACCGGAATGACAATCGACCTGAGCTGCCCTCGCCGCCCAGAGGAAATAAA
The DNA here is from genome assembly GCA_021813065.1 of bacterium. Classification (GTDB taxonomy): domain Bacteria; phylum Spirochaetota; class Spirochaetia; order Treponematales; family Rectinemataceae; genus Rectinema. The sequence continues at coordinate 16,669 of JAKALZ010000003.1, read as the reverse complement.
GCCGCGCTCGCGGTGCTTGTATCGCTCATTGTGTTGTTCGGCGCCTACATGTTCTTTGGACAGAAGGAAAACTCCCGGGAGATTCCATATTCCTCGTTTCTCTCATATCTGGATCTCGGTGAAGTAAAAACAGTTCGAATTCTTGATCAAAAGACAATCGATGGCTCGCTGAAGGGAAAGAGCGGCCAGGAAATGTCATTCACCACACAGATTCCATATTTCGATGCTGAGCTCATGAATAGACTCCAGAGCAAGGGCGTGAGTGTTTCTGGCGCGATGAGCGGTACAAGCCTCCTTCAAGTGTTCTTCGAACTCACTCCTTGGATTTTCGGCTTCATATTCATCTGGATCATGATGCGGCAGATGCAGGGCAACAACAAGGCCTTCAGTTTTGGCAAGAGCAGGGCGAAGTTGTACAACGATAGCGGAAAAAAGTTCACCTTCAACGATGTTGCTGGACAAAAAGAAGCTAAGTACGAACTCTTGGAAGTTGTCGACTATCTTAAAAATCCGAAAAAATTCGTTAAGATGGGTGCCAAGATTCCCAAGGGTGTACTCCTCGTGGGAATGCCGGGCACGGGCAAAACGCTTATCGCGAAGGCCACGGCTGGCGAGGCCAACGTGCCGTTCTTCCACATGTCTGGCTCAGATTTCGTAGAAATGTTTGTGGGCGTCGGCGCGAGCAGGGTACGCGATCTTTTTGAGCAAGGACGCAAGCACTCTCCGTGCATTATCTTCATCGACGAACTGGACGCGGTGGGGCGCACGCGGGGCTCAGGTCTCGGCGGCGGACACGACGAGCGCGAACAGACGCTGAACCAGATGCTCGTCGAGATGGATGGATTCGATACAAAAGATGGAGTTATCGTGCTCGCAGCCACGAATCGTCCCGATGTTCTCGATCCAGCGCTCCTGAGGCCGGGCCGCTTCGACCGGCAGGTCGTTGTGGCGATGCCCGATGTCCAGGAACGCGAAGAGATCATCAAGATTCACATGGGCAAGATCCCTGTTTCAAACTCCGTCGATGTTGATAAGCTTGCGCGAGCTACTCCGGGAACATCTGGCGCTGACCTTGCGAATATGGTCAATGAGGCAGCCCTCTTCGCGATTCGAAAAAACAAGGAAATCGTGGAGATGGACGACTTCGAGGATGCTCGAGATAAGATTCTCATGGGTGTTGCACGCAAGAGCATGGTCATCGCCGAAGAGGAGAAGCGGTCGACCGCGGTTCATGAGTCTGGCCACGCGCTTCTCCACTATTTCCTCCCGAATTCAGATTCACTGCACAAGGTTACTATTGTGCCGCGCGGTCGAGCCTTAGGGCTCGCCCTTTCGCTTCCGGACAAGGACACGTATTCGCGAACCTACGGGTGGCTTTACGATAGAATTGTGATCTCCTACGGCGGGTACGCAGCAGAAAAGATCGTCTACGGACAGACCACGACAGGCACCGCGCAGGATATCAAGCAAGCGACCGAGATCGCGCGGAAAATGGTCCGCGAGTGGGGTATGGCTGAGGGGGTTGGGCCCATTTCCCTCGGTGAAGAGGAGGAGCCAATCTTCCTCGGCAGGGAGATCGCCCAGCACAAAGAGTATTCAGAGCAGACCGCTCAGAAAATAGATTCAGCCATTCAGGGGATTCTCGGTTCCGCGCTCGAAAAGGCCATACACATACTTACGCGAGAGAAGGATCGACTTTTGAAGCTCGCGGACAGGCTTATGCAGATTGAGACGCTCGAAGATAGAGACGTGCGTGAGTTACTCAGCCTGCCTGAGGGCAAGTACAGGGTCGATGAGGCAAAACAGAGTGTGCTCGACGGGAAAGTCGCTCTTGAGTGAAGGCTAAATGGGTGCGGAAAAGCAACATGAGATTTTATCATTGTGCGGCAATTTTTTCTGTGCTACTGATTTTTTCCGCGCTGTGGGGGTGTGCCTCTCTCTCTTCTAAGATGGCCGATCCAACAGCGTCCGCTCCTCAGACCATGAGGGCCGAAATCGAGACGCTTGTCCAGCAAGATCCAGAGCGGGCGATCGCATCGCTCGCAAATCTCTTTGAAGAACAGAGGGAACAAGGGCAGGCCTTCCAGAAGAATGTGCTCGGTGATGAAGCCTTCGCGCTCTTTCAACGCGCATTGGAGAACATCGAGACATCCTTCAAGAATGCGCTCAATACTCAGAATTATGAGGCCGCGTTACGACTCTCCTACTCGGTCAACTCCATACTCCAGTACTGCGCTCCCAATGATGAACTGAAAGTGCTTTTGCCTTCGGACTATTCCGCGATTGGCTCGAAGGCGATGAAACTTCAACTCACCTTCCTTGGCGTTGAGAAGGAATTCAACGATCGAGGCTATGTAGCTGGAAAAGCGAAACTCTCCATGGCATTGCTCACCGACTCCGCGCTCGCAAAAACGCTGAGCGACCCGGCATTTGACTCGTTTGCGCATGGTCTCATCGCGCCGCAAGATCCCGCCGCGTACTACGCGCGTTGGGCAACGAGAGCGAGCGAGATTGGGGACAGAGATGCGCAGCAGTGGTTTACCTCGCTGTCGCGGGGAGCACTCGAAGGGAGCGCGCCGAATTCGCTTCCGAGCGAAAAGTGGCTCGCTCAAGCCGTATCGAGTGTGGCCACGGTCTATATCGATCGAGGTTTTAAGATTCAATCCGGGTACAGCGTGCCAGACCGAGTGCTGGGGACCGCGTTTCAAATCGACAAGGGCCTCTATCTCACCAATTATCATGTGATTCAGAGTGAAGTCGATCCATCCTACAAAGGCTACTCTCGGATGAGCATTCGCCCCTCAGAGAATCCGCAGATCAAGGTGCCCGCAAAGGTGCTTGGCTGGGATAAGGAAATGGATTTAGCCCTCATTCAATCCGAAGAGGTGGCCAAAGATACTATCTTTCTTCCCTCGGATATCAAATTTCAAGCGGGCGATCGCATTTTCGCGGTCGGTTCTCCTGTAGGCCTTGAGAACAGCGTCACTGCGGGCGTAGTGAGCTCGTTGAATCGAAAGATCATCAGCTATGGCGAAGCGGCGCAAATCGATGTGCCAGTAAATCAAGGGAATTCCGGGAGCCCGCTCTTTTCCGCCAATGGGACCTTGGTTGGAATGGTATTTGCGGGTCTGCCCTCATTTCAGAATATAAATTTTGCCCTCCCCGTACAGTGGCTCGTCGCTTCATTGCCCGGCCTTTTTAAAGGGAAGGAGACAACGCACGAGCGGCTCGGACTGATGCTTGGCAAGGGGAGCGGACAAAATCCATTTGTACTTGCGGACCTCGATCCTGACCCCTCGGCGTTCAGAGCAGGCGATGTGCTCACGGCGGTGAATGGCGTCGCGTCGAAGGATATCGCTTCTATTCAGCTACAGCTTTCCGCCGTGCCAGAAGGAGCGCTGTGTCTAATCGATGCGGAGCGGAATTTTGAGTCGATACGAAGAATCAGACCTCTTCGGTTCAATGATGGCGCTTCGTTGATACACGCCTGGGATTCAATTCAAAGGAATTCTATTCTGGAGGGATTGATGGGGGCGCGGCTTCTCCAGCTTGAAAACTCAAGCAGAGTGGGGGGGCTCTATACGGTGCAGTGGACCTGCCCCGCGGAAGCAGCTGATGAAATCGGGCTCAGCGAGAACGATTCCATCAAGGTCAGCACATTTCAGATCGATCGAAAGGCAGCCTCAATCATCCTCGAATTATCCGCAAAATCGCGCTCAAGCGGATATTACGAGCGAACGATACACCTAGAATTTTCAACGGACAGTGCTACAATTATTTAATCCACGTGAGCCGCGCATACAATGATGCGCGGAAGGCAGAGAGGCATGCAGGCAATAGCGATTCTTGAACCTGATGGAATTATAGCCCTCGACATCGCGAAGACTGTTGAGCATGCGAAGCTCGCCGCAGCTGAAATTTACCGATCTGCCGAAGAAGCGCTACGGCGAGTGCGACCATCGAGTCACAGTCTTTTGCTCATCGATATCGGCGATGATCAACAGAGAGAGATTGAGACCGCGATCGAAATGCGGCGCGTTCACGGCGTGCGCTGTCTGATTTTTAGCGACCACGCCGTATCCAAATCCCTTCCCAAACTCCGCGAGGCGGAGCCGCTTGGGTTCCTCGTAAAACCATTTTCATCTCAAGAGCTGCTCGCGGTTCTGGAATCAGCGCTCTATCGTGCGCGCATGGAAGAGAAACTGCAAACGAGCGAGCGAAGATATCGAAATCTATTCCAGTACAGTCTTTCAGCGCGGTGCATTGTGGATAGCGATGGGATCATTCAAGAAAGAAACAGCGTGTTCGAGCGAAGTATCCCATCAGCGAAACTGCGCAACGTCCAAGATCTTTTTTTACGCGATTTCGAGTGGAATGACGTGCTCGAACGTGTGCGGCGTGGCGAGATTCTTCAGCGTGAATTGAATACGCACGATTTTGGAGCTGGACCTCGAGATGTCATCTGCAGCGTATCGCTCTTGGCACAGTCTTTGGAGAGCCTCCTTGTCGCGATCGAGATTGTCGATATCACCGAATTGAAGCGAACGCGCGAGGAGCTCTTTCAGTCTCAGAAGCAGGAGGAGATTGGCCGGATCACGAGCGGTGTAGCCCATGATCTCAACAATTTTCTCACCTCAATTACCGGCTATCTCGAAATTATGAAACTCGACATGCCTGAGAAATCGAGCGCGCATGAGGACATCGAAGGAATTGAGAAAGCGATTTTAAAGACTTCGGCACTCACAAAACAGCTTCTAGGATTTTCGAGGAAGAAGTCATTCGAACCCCGAACCATAGATTTGCGCGAGATCCTCTCAGACAATATCAAGATGCTCAAGCGTCTCATACCTGAGAACATCGCGCTCACGCTCAAGATTCCCAAGGAACCTGTCATAATCTATGCCGATGTCGGGCACATTGAACAGGTGATTCTGAATCTCGTGGTCAACGCAAGAGATGCGCTTTCGCACGCAGACAATCCCAGAATTGAAATTTCACTTGCCGCTGATTCGAAACGTGCACGCAACCAACAGGAAAATGCCAGGAACGTTCCTGTCCCGTGCGCAAAGATTGAGGTCAGCGATAATGGAAGCGGTATTGAAAAGAGTGTTTTGAAACGCATATTTGAGCCCTTTTTCACCACGAAGGAAGCGGGAAAAGGCACAGGTTTAGGCCTTTCGATCGCAAAATCGCTCTCCGAGATGAATGGCGGCCGCCTGAGCGTTGAGAGCGAAGCCGGGAAGGGAACTGCTTTTAGCTTAGAGTTCCCATTGTACTTGGACGGAAGCGAGAATCCATCGACATCGCTTCGAGCCGCGGTTCAAAAAGCTGAAGATCGTTCAGCAGAAAATGCGCTTCTGAACGCGCGAATCCTTATTGTCGACGATGATCTGTCTATTATGGAAACATGCGGAAGAGCGCTGCGCAAAGCCGGAGCCAAGGTGACAATGCGCGCGAGCGGCGTTGAGGCGCTCTCTGCTTGCGCCACCGCGAAGTTCGACCTTTTATTGAGCGATATTGTGCTGCCGAACATGACCGGCATTGAACTCTGGGAGCGAATACGGCATGAATCAGGAGCAAAAAACTGTCTATTCATGACAGGATATGAACCAAGCGCCGCTACCGAGGAATACCCTGAGGTCGAAGTGCTCTACAAGCCATTTGATCCGTCAGCGCTCGTGGGTGCCTGCGCGCGGGCAATAGGCACACAGCGAGAGATTGACGGGCAGCGAGTGGTACGCGACTCAAGTGGCGTACATCCTGAAGTGTAGGGGTATCGATCGCGGTCGAACTTATTCCTGCCGATTAAAACCGAGAAGACGGTAGAGCTCCATCTCGTACCGTGCCATCGAACGTGAAGAAAAAACTCTCTCCTCGTGCGGGATATCGATCGCGATTGAGCTCACGACACGCGAAGGGCGCTGACTCAGCACGATGATTGTGTGCGCGAGATAGAGGGCGTCGTGTATGTCATGCGTCACGATTATGGTTGTTGGTTTTTCGTCCGACCATAGCCCAAGAAAGGTGCGCATAAGATCCATTCGCTGCTTGAGGTCAACCGCCGAGAAAGCTTCGTCGAGAAGGAGAATGTCCGAAGGGCTCGCGAACGCTCTTGCGAGAGAAAGCCTCTTCTGCATCCCGCCAGAGAGTTCGCGGGGCAAATACGACGCAAAGTCCGCGAGTCCCGCCTCGCGGAGGAATCGATCGATTCGCGATAGCGTCATCGATCTTGTGGATTCGACGCTCAAGCGAGACGCGAGCGCGTAGCGCATGTTCTCTTCCACGGTCAGCCAATCGAGGAGCCGTGGTTCCTGAAAACAGTAGGAGTAGTGTTTACCCGAAAAGCCGTCAAGCGCGCCGGAATCTGGCGGTATAATACCCGACACAAGATTGAGAATAGTGGTCTTGCCACAGCCGCTCGGTCCGAGAATGGCGATAATCGAAGACTCTTGGAATGAAAAATCGATGCGCTCAAGCACTTGAAGCGAGCCAAAGCTTTTGGTGAGGTCATGCACCGCGTAGCTCATGAGACACTCCGTGTAGCGAGGGACTGGTTTGCCGATCGCGGCAGAGGGCGAAAATGCCTGCGCATAAGAGTGCCGAACAGGTATTCGGTCAATCCGCAGAGCGCGATGGTCATGAGAGCCCACGCGAACACGCTCGGAGTCTCGAGCGAAAGCCGCGCCTCCTGCATACCCGTTCCGAGCGCGAAGCGAGGTTGACTCAAAACCTCACCTGCAACGATGACCTTCCACGATATACCGAGGGCGTTCTTCGCTCCCGAAAGAAGGTGCGGCATCGCGGAGGGAATTCTGAGCTTCCAGAGTACTGTCTTCCAGGGGACAGAGAAGAGCTTGGACATCTGCAACAGTTTCACGTCTGTCGCTTGGACTCCGATTTCCGCTCCTGTGTGCATGATGGGAAAAGCCATAAGCACCGCGCTGAACACAGGCACTTGAGAAGAAGGGAACCAGAACATCGCGAGAAGAATGAGGGCGAGCACAGGAGTCGCGCGGATTCCAGTCATAATGGGGGAGAGAGTGTTTCTAAATCTGGGGAGCATTCCGCTGAGCGTACCTGTCAGAATGCCTAAAACAACACTCAGCAAGAATGCTTCGAGCACACGCAGAAAGGATCCCCCCACCGACAGCCAGAATGGAATTTTTTGACACATCTCGAGGAGCGTTTTAAGCACCAGAAGCGGTCCGGGAAGTATGAGGTTGCTGGACACAGCGATCGAAGCGACTTCCCAGATGATGAGGAAAATGGCGATGCCGAGACTTCGCCAGAATATGGAGTACTTTATTGAGTCACTTATTTCGAGGCGCATAGTAGAATGCTTGATTCGGCATCACACCACCGATGCTCACAGGGTCGAAGCGCAGGAATACCTTGAGGAGCGTCTCAATGCTCGACTGTGCTTTTTGCGCGTCTTCAAAAACAAAATTGGATACGGGAATCGACAACGCGGCGGCCTGCGCCGAAACGCCAAGATCGAGTTTTTCCGCAAGTTTTCCTGTTCCCGAGGGGTCATTGAGCGCTTTTTGGATTGACGCGCGGTAGGAGTCCATGAGAATGGTGATTTTCCCCGGCGAAGATTGGATCAACTCATCGCGCGCCACAAAGAGCGACATTGGGAAATTATCTTGGCCTGTAGACTCTCTCCATGCCTGTGTGATATCGAAGGGAGAGCGCAACGAAGGATTCTTAAGGATGGCCTGGGCAGAGAAGGGCTCAGGGAGCACCGCGGAGGCGATTCTACCAGCGGCCAAGCCCGCGGCAATCTCTGGATAACTTAGGTTATACACAGCGGTGTAATCTTTTCCTGATACGAGCCCCCTCTGGGCGCAGAGAAACTGAAACACATAGTCCGGGGTCGCCTTTTGGCCCGCGATGTAGATTGTCTTTCCCTTAATTGATGCAATCGATTGGATCGCGGTATCGCTCGTGAGGAATTTAATCATGCCATCGCCTACGACCGCGAGCGCTTGAATGGGTGCGCCGGCGTTGTAGAGTTTGGCAGCGACATTGACCGGCAGCACGCCTGCGTTAATTTCACCGCTTAGAAGCTTCGCGACCACCATATCTGCGCTCGCTACCGGCAGAAAAGAGAAATCCTCAGGACTCGTGCGCGAGAGTTCGTACATCATCCAAGCGCCGCTCAAGCCCGATGGACCTTTGATCATTGAAATTGCTGCTTTATCCTGAGGAGCGGCCCCTGAGGGTAGCACTGTGAACGCGAGAAGAATCGCGATAATCGGCATTATAAATCGTTTCATATCCTCGTATCCTCCTCCACAGTTCCCGAAGATTCAAAGATTTCTCGAATTTGGGCCTCGGTAAAAGTAATATATAAATTTTTCTCGAGATATGGAATTACCAACCCCACAGGACCACCTTTCACTCTCCGCAGGTTTTTCGCGAAGGTGGTATGAAGGTCACCACCGCAATTCTTTCTGGCTTTCGAATAGTAAAGCGCGAGTCTCGCGGCTGCCTGCAATACCTCTGGCGGTATCGATTTATTCTTCTGTGCCCGCACAAAAACATAGGCGCCAGAATAATCTCTCGCGTGCAGCCAAAGGTCGAAACCCTTCGCGTAGTGTCGAAGAATATCATCGTTCTCCTTCCCGGATCTACCGATAAAAATGGTCCATCCTCGGTACTCGAGATTCTGGAAAGGGTATTTAGGCTTCTCTTTTGCGCGTGCCGCTCCGCCTACGCGAAGCTCCTTCGCGATCGCGAGTGGATTCTGTTCACTCTCGATGCCAGCGATCCATGCGGCGAGCTGTGCACGCGAAGTGTTCGCGCGCGCGAGTTCTGTTCGAATTTCCTCAATTCCGCTCTTTGCTTTGCGGTATTTTTCATAGTATTTCGCGGAATTCTGTGCGGGTGTTGCGCATTCGTCGATCTCGACAAGAATTTCCTTATTCTCGTAGAAATCGAACGCCCGCGCGAAAGCTTTTTTAGCTTGGTTTTCTGTGACATAGCCTGAGAGCAGCACATCGCCGATTTGGCGGAATCGCTCAGACTGATCGTACTCTTTCTTTTTCGCTTCGAGCTGGGAGATGCGCATTTCGAGCGTGGACTTTTTTCGTTCATAGGATTCGCGCGCGCTTTTGAGGAGTGCCTCACGCGAGAGGTGACCGCTCGACTGCCCGTATACACGCTCTATCTTGCGCCAGAATGTGCCTTCACCCTCGATAGTGCGTATTTCATACTGTTTTTGGGGAAGGGTGGGGTCACGAGCCGCAGGGAACGAGAAGGGAACGCCCGATATCTCGCCGCGAGAAGGGAGCCGCCGCAATGCGTCCACAATGGTTCCTTCTTCTGACACCAGCACCACATTGCCCGCGCCGCTCCAGAGTCGTGCGTACAGGTGAAGCACGACCGGGGAGCCGTCTTCGCTCGATCGAATTACGTCAATTTTGACGATTCGGTCTTTTGAAATTTGAGTCGCGGAGAGAATTGTGCCACCGCGAATTCTAGAACGGAGCAGTTCCATAAAGCGTAGAGGACGCTCGTTCTTTGGAGGAGGCGAGCTCAGAGGGTGGAGCCTGCACGCGTTGTGCGCGGTGGAGATGAAGTAGTGGTGTTGCGATCCATGCCCGTAGAGTTCGAGCACAATAGAGTCGTAGGACGGCTGAAAGATATTCTGTATCTTGAGCCCCTCAAGCGGGAATTCCTTGAGTATGAGATCAATCTCTTCGCAGTTGAGCGACACTGAGCTTGCTCCGTTGTGGTGCGGCAGCCTCTATTGGCGGCGCCATCTTCTCATCATCTGCCGTGGCAGTATTTATACTTCTTGCCTGACCCGCAGGGGCAGGGATCGTTGCGACCAATTTTCTGACCCTGACGAACCACAGTGGCCGAGGATGGCGCGGATGCCGCGGCGATCGCGGACTCTTGCGGAGCTTCCGATTCTCCCGCAAACGATCTCACGCTCTGATGACTCGTCTGCGCGCTCTCAATTTTCAAGGGTCGGGAAGCGCTCGTTTGCTGCGCTTGAGCGCTCTCCTTGATCCGAACGCGGTACACTTTAGAGGCAATATTGTGTCGGATGGAAAGAATGAGCGACTCGAATATATCAGAGCCCTCCAATTTGTACTCGAGAAGAGGGTTCTTCTGGGCGTAACTTCTCAGGTATACCGCCTCTCGGAGGGCTTCCATAGATTCCAGGTGGTCGAGCCACTTTTCATCGATATCCTGCAAATAAGAAAAGCGAATGAAGAAATTGAGACTATCGGTTCCCGCCGCGTTGATCTTGGAAACGAGATCAGCGTCGAGCAATTTCTGAATTTCTTCGAGCAGTGTTCCAGCCTGATGATGCTCGGCGGCGGTCTTGGCGGGGATGTCGATGCCAAAGGTATCGAAGAGCCATGAGCAGAATTCCGGGATGGCTTTCGAAGGAGCATCTTTGATATTCTGCGTGAGGAGCGCGATCTGGTCTTCAAGCATCTCGAGCGCGGCCTCTTTGACTCTGTCGATGAGGTTTTGATCTCCTAGAATCGCATTCCGCTGTTCATAAATAAAATTGCGCTGTTTATTGAGCACGTCATCGTACTCGAGGATATGCTTTCGAATTTCAAAGTTCCGCTGTTCAACTTTTTTTTGAGCGCTTTCGATCGATTTGTTGAGGAGAGGGTGGTAGATTGGCTCTCCTGGCTTCATTCCCGCCTTGCTCATGAGTTGCTTGAAGTTTTCTCCACCAAAAAGCCTCATAAGATCATCGTCAAGAGAAATGAAGAAGGCGGAACGTCCCGGGTCTCCCTGTCGGCCGCTTCGGCCTCGAAGCTGGTTGTCGATTCGCCGCGATTCGTGGCGCTCGGTACCGATGACGCAGAGTCCGCCAAGCCTGCGGACTTCTTCGTAATCTCGTGCCCACAGCTGGTACTCATTCGCGAGTGCTTCGCGGTATTTTTCTTCCGGCGCCTCAGTGCCCGCTTTTCGTCGAGCTTGGAATTCTGGGTTGCCGCCCAGCTTGATATCGGTGCCGCGCCCCGCCATGTTGGTGGCGATAGTCACGGAGCCCTTCGTGCCCGCTTCAGCTATGATCAACGCCTCACGTGCGTGATTCTTCGCGTTCAACACTTCATGACGAATACCGTTCCGCAGGAGAAGCGAGGAAAGCAATTCAGACTTTTCTATCGAGACAGTGCCGACGAGAATAGGCTGCCCTTTCTCGTGCATCGCTTTGATCTCTTTGATAATCGCTTCAAACTTTTCCGCCTCATTGAGATAGACGAGGTCATTTTCGTCTACGCGTACGACGGGCCTATTGGTGGGGATAACAGTGACATCAAGATTGTATATTTTGTTAAACTCTTCAGATTCTGTATCAGCTGTTCCGGTCATACCGGCTAGTTTTTTATACAATCTAAAGTAATTTTGAAAGGTAATCGTCGCGAGTGTTCGGTTTCTTCGCGCGATTTTTATGCGCTCTTTGGCCTCGATCGCCTCATGGAGCCCATCTGAGTAGCGACGACCATGAAGAATGCGTCCAGTGAATTCGTCGACAATCTGAACTTGATTCTCTTGGACGACGTAGTCGACATCTTTGTTGAAGAGATGCTGTGACCGAACCGCCTGCGTAAAGTAGTGCACAAACTCGAAGCTTGCGGGATCGAAGAGACTGCCCTTGATAAGGCCGCGCTTCTGGAGAAGCGACTCTATGTGATTCATGCCCTCGCTCGTGAACATCACTCGCTTGGATTTTTCATCGATCTTGAAATCGCCGACGAGCACTTCACCCTTCGTTTCGTCAGGGTATTCGCCGGTTGTGGGATTTTTTTGAACCTCGATAAGGGAGAGCGCGAGGTGGTTCACTTCGTTGACTTTGAACGTATCATCGTCGGCGGCGCCAGAGATAATGAGGGGAGTACGGGCCTCATCGATAAGGATGGAGTCGATCTCGTCGATGATGCAGAACGCGTGTCCACGCTGCACCTTTTGGTCGAGAGACCACACCATATTGTCGCGAAGATAGTCGAAACCAAACTCATTGTTGGTACCGTAGGTGATGTCGCGGCTATAGGCGAGTTTTCTCGCCGTGTTGTCCATCGATGAGAGGATGCAGCCCACGGTTAAACCTAAAAATGTATAAATCTGGCCCATCCACTGACTATCGCGCTCGGCGAGATAGTCGTTTACCGTAATGACATGCACGCCATTCCCAGGCAGAGCATTGAGATACACTGCCGCGACAGAGGAGAGCGTTTTACCTTCACCGGTTTTCATTTCGACGATCTTGCCCTGATGGAGCGCGATTCCTCCTATGAGCTGGACATCGAATGGCCTCTCTCCGAGCATTCGACGCGCGGCTTCACGCGCGAGGGCAAAGGCTTCAGGGAGGATATCTTCGAGGGTTTGTCCCGCGGCGAGTCTCTCTTTGAATTTCATCGTAGTCGCGGGGAAATCCGCGTCGGAAAGCGAAAATGCCCACGATTCTAGAGCGTTGATACTATGCAGTATTGGCAGAGCCGCCTTGATATCTTTTTCTTTTTTTGAACCCAGGAGCGCTGCGAGGATGTTACCAGACATGCCTTAAGAATACTTTCGTTCTCATAAAGGGTCAAGGAATGCTATAATCCGGGCAATGACGAAATCATTGCTTCTGACAGTGACATTCGCGTGTGTTTTGCTGATGATCGGATGTCATGGAGCCGCCACGATAACCGGGGGCCGCATACTCTTCGATCTCGGATACGGCAAATCGGATTCATCTCTCGATGTCTCGACTTCCACGAGAAATGATATCAGCGTGACGATGAACAAGGGGATCTTGCACGTACTGAGCAGGAAAGAAGGCAAAATTATTCGATTGTCTTCGTATGGGCAGACGCTCGCGATGTGGTATGACCCACAGAAGGGAAGCGCGCCGCTTGTGCTCAAGAGCGTAAAAATGGATGACCTCTCATTGACCAAAGAGCTCGGTCGATTCGCGATTCAAGTTCCTTTCACCGATCCGGCGCTGCTCGCGGTCGATTCACGACAGATGCTCTATGTCGAGGATGCGGGTACCATTCGGCGTTTCGACTCAAGCGACACAGAACTCCAGCCACTTGGGAAGGAAGGACTGGGAAGCGCGCCCTTTTCGGGGGTGATCGCGATAACGGTACTCGAGAATGACGATCTCTCGGTCTTCAGTATGTCCGAATCAGGACTAGAAGTATATTTTTTCGATCGAGCAGGAAGCTTTCTCAACAAATTAGCCCTCCAGGATCAGAGTCTGCCGACTCCTGCGCCGCTCGCGCAGAAATATCCTTCTACCCCAGGATCGAGGATTATCGTCTCGATGGAATCCGCGTACCCGAGCCTTCTCGCCGGTACGCGCTCGCTGTTTTTGAAAATGAATTATTACTTTGAAAAATCAGATCCACAGTCGGGTGTCGCGCTCACCATCGATCCGATCGGAAGCTGGATTATCGCGATCGATGCGGGCAACGGAGAAATCGTCGATTCCTTTGCGCTGCAGAGCGCCTTGAGCGATAGCGGAATCGATCAGCAGCTCATCGCCGCGAAATCCTATGTCGTCGTCTGTGTGAAATGGGCGACAGACGGTCTAGGCGGCGAAATGTATTGCTACAGCCCAAAAGGAAAAATGATAGGAAAACGCAGTTTTTTGGCGCCCGATAAAAGCGCTGAACTTGTTGCCTATACGGTGGGCGATGACCGACAATTCTACATTTTAAGTCAACTGCCTTCAACGCTTCGCATGTACTCTTGGGCACTTCCCTTGCGGTAGAGTTGTCCCCGCCCTCCAAGAAAGTCTATAGTAACTGAGGAGGTCGCTGGGATGCGTCCGCTTCTTTCGTCGCGGCAATCACTCAAACTCGATGAGCATGTTCGTCAACTGCTCGATTTTTCTAGCGAGATGCTGATGGAGATCGCTTCAGGAAAATTGTGGGAAGCACTATGCGCGGAAATGCTCGCCGATGGCGAAGCGCGGCGCGGCGAGAACCGCAAGGGCGCTGTGCGCGAACTGACAGGCATTTCGATCGCCGCGGTATGCGGAAAAGGCGACAACGCGGGCGACGCGCTTGCGATGGCGCGCCACGCGAAAATTGAAGGATTCAAGGACTGTGCGGCGTATATTCCCGCGCGCGAAGAGCTCAAAGAATCGGTGAAGAAGAATCTCACGAGAGCGGAGCGGTGTGGCGTTACCCTGCATTTCTACGATATGAGCGATGGCGAAGCGGCATCGTTCGCGCGCGAACTTTCGCGCTACAATATAGTGCTCGACGCGGTGTTGGGAACCGGCACGCGCGGCCCGGCCAAAACCAGCGCGGCATACGCTATTTCCGCGCTCAACGCCCTTTCGCAGCTTCGAGGCGTGGAGAAAAACGCGCATCCGCGCATAATCTCGATCGATATTCCTTCAGGGCTTAGCGACCGGTGGCGGCGCGAATACCCAATTGTGCGCGCCGACCTTACGCTCTGCATCGAACCGTTAAAAGAGGCGCTCTATGTCCCATCCGCGAGGCCGTTCGCGGGGAAAATACTGCCTGTCAGCGGTATCTTCCCATTGTGGACGAAAAAATCGACCTCAAGAGCGTTCCTCGTTGAAGAAGCAGATATTGGACAATATATTCCCGAGGTCGCAACGTGGGCTCACAAGATGCAGAGGGGGAGGGTGGCCATTCTCGCAGGCAGCAAAGAAGGAGCTGGCGCGGCGCTACACTGTGTCAGGGGCGCCTTATCCTCGGGCGCGGGCTATGTTGCGCTCTACTGCGATGAAGATCTTTTGTCCGCGTATTTATCTATAGTGGGAGATGCGGCAATCGTCCGAGTGTACGCGGAGGACGATTTCTCTGCTGAAGATTGGGATGCGATCGTCGCTGGTCCTGGATGGGGTACTGATGTTCGCCGGAGCGCGACTCTGAGGAGACTCCTCGCGTCGATGACACCCCTGATACTCGATGCGGATGCGCTGCGCCTCTACGCGAAGATCGCCCCGGATCTTCTTCGCGGCACACTGCCGATTGGGCTTGGCCCAGTTGTTCTCACTCCGCACCCCGGCGAGTTCAGAGACTTGTCGCCCCTTATCGAAAGCGGCGATACGAGCGAATGTGATGAAGCATTAGACGCGTCAGATACTGTGCGGCAAGTTGGCGAGCTCGCGGCCTGCCTTCGTGCGATAATCGCGCTTCGAGCCGCGACCACGCACATCGCGGATCCAAACGGCAATTGTGCCATTTTTGATGGAAGCGCCTTCGGTTTGGGCATCGCCGGGTCCGGCGATGTGCTTGCGGGACTTGCGGGCGGACTTCTCGCTCGCCGCAAAGCTCAGTTCAGAGATCCACAATATAGTGGCTCAGGGGCGCCTGAATGTTCTATGGAAGAGGCGATGCAAGCTGTCGTTGGTGCAGTGGTGGCGCACGGTGTCGCGGGGAAGAGACTCTCAGAAAAAAAAGGCTGGTTCACACCGGCAGAGCTTGCCGATGAGTGTGCGATCATCACATCGAAGATTGAGCGTCCGAACGCGGACGCGGAGCGTGACCAATGATAGATGTTGGCCGGAATGAAGACAGTTCTATGATCGGCAGAGGACAAGCTCGCTCAGTCGCGGGAATCGCGCATCAGGGTGGGCTCTTTTTTATCGCGCGACGCAAGGCAGACGCCACAGAGATGAGCTTGCGCTGGGAGTTTCCTGGAGGGAAAGTCGAGGCCGGCGAATCGGACGAGCGCGCGCTCGAGCGAGAGTTTATTGAGGAGTTTAGCGCACATATTAAGGTGCTTCATTTTTTAGGAGAGAGCGTCTTTGTGCACCGAGGAACATCACGCGCGCTCGCGGCGTGGGAAATCGATCTGGTGCCTGAATCGATCCGCGTGCTTGAAGAACACAGCGAAGTCGCCTGGATGCCCTTCGACCTCATCGCGGAACTCGATCTCGCCGATTCAGACAAATCGCTTCTTCCTATTATAGAGACGAAGCTTCGGGCGCGGACTTGATACCTCCCTCATCGTTCGACGCTCTCTTCTTCGGCTTCTGGGCCCTCAGCATCGAATTTTTTTACCACCGGCCGTGAATTTTCTCCCTCGCCGAGGTCCTGGAGGCTGTTGAGGAGAATTTCCACTTTCCCCTGCATTTCGTCGAGCGCGCTTTTCAATTCACGCGCAAGCGCGATGCCTTCCTCAAATAGGACAAATGATTTTTCGAGGGGTGTATCCGGCGCTCTCATCTTCTCCGCGAGCTGCTCCAAACGGGTAATCTTTTTTTCAAAGTCCTTCATTTTATTCGCTCCTACTATCGGATGGTACGATCCGTTCCACAGTCGCGTCGGCTTCGCCTCGATAGAATGAAATTCGAATGCCTTCGCCAGGGCAAAGCTCCTCAGCGGATCGGATGATTCCCAATTCCAAAGAAGCTTCTGTGGTCGAGGAAGAACGCGCGCGGACGACAGAGAATCCGCGCTTCATGATCTCTCGAGGGTTCGAAAGCACCAACGATTGTTCGACGATCCTGAGCCTTGTTCGCGAGCGCTCCAGGGCCTCTCTCATCGGCGTGAGAAGCATGTCGAGCGTCGCGTCAAAACGCTGACTCAATTCAAGATGTCGGCGCAATAAAAGATCTTCCATGCTCCGAGGTGAGAGCGAAGCGAGGTGCTGTCGTTCGCGCGTCAGTGTGTGGTTCATACTCTGAGCCATGATAGCGGAGAAGTGCGAAATTTCT
>JAKALZ010000204.1 GCA_021813065.1 bacterium | reverse complement strand
CACCACAGGCTCGAGGCGAAGTTTTCGGCGTGGCATGGGCTGGTGCTTAACTACACGCACGCGCGAGAATTTGCCGACACGCTCGCCCAGCGCTTTTCGGTACAGATGGCCTCGCGTCAGAACCCCTTCCGCTCGCTTTCGGGAGGAAATCAGCAGAAGGTGATTCTCGGGCGCGAGCTTCTGCTCTCCACGCCCTTCTTTTTAATGGACCAGCCTAGTCGAGGGCTCGATGTCGGCTCGATCGAGTATGTACATGGCGAGATTCTCGCGATGCGCGAGGCCGATCGCGCGGTTCTCGTCATTTCGGCGGACCTCGAGGAGCTCTTCCTCATCGCGGACCGCATTCTCGTGATGCACCGGGGCAAGATTGTCGCCGATCTCAAGACTGAGCACACCAGCATCGAAGAGGTCGGACGCTACATGCTCGAGGGGAGGGTGAGCGCATGACGCGAAAAATAGTGAGTGGCCTCCTCGGCGTGGTGATCGCGCTCGCGGTGGGCGCCCTCATCATGTTCTTCCAAGGCTACGAGCCATTCGCCACCTATGCCGCGCTCGCGCAGTTCTCGCTCGGAGGCATTGCGCCGCTCACCACAACCCTTAAAAACGCGGTGCCCCTCGTCCTCACCGGGCTGTCGGCGGCGATTGCGTTCGCGTCGGGGCCGGTGAACCTCGGCCAGCCCGGCCAGCTCGTGTTCGGCGCCCTCGCGGCGACTCTCGGCGGACTCTACATCAACCTGCCGCCCGCGCTCGAAATCCCCCTCCTCATGGTGCTCGCCATTCTCGGCGGCGCGCTCTGGTCGGGGTTGGCTGGCCTCCTCCGACAGGCATTCGACATGAGCGAATTCATCGTCACGCTCATGCTCAACATGATCGCCGATTTCTTCACGGCGTGGGTCATCGCGTATCCTTTGATGGACCACAAGGCATTTTCGCCCATGACGCCGCCCATCGCGCAGTCCGGCTGGATGCCCGACCTCGGGCCGCTGAACTCGTCGGTGCTGGTGCTGATCGCCGCCGTCGCGGTGATGTGGTTCGTGTTCCAGCGCTGGCGCGCGGGCTACGAGTGGCGCATCACGGGGCAGAACTCCCTCTTCGCGCGGCTGGGCGGCTGCGATGTGCGCCGCAACTTCATGGCGGTGATGCTGGTCACGGGGGCGCTGGCGGGACTCGCGGGCGGGCTCGTGGTGATGGGCGGACCGCACCGTTTCATCAAGGGGCTCGGCGCCAATTACGCCTGGGACGGCATCATGATCGCGATCATGGCGAACAACGGACTCATCGAAACGCTGATATACGGCATCTTTGTCGCCGCGATCCAAACCGGCGCGCTCGGCATGGAGCTCATCACCAATGTGCCAAGCGAGATCGCCCAGGTGCTTCAGGCGGTACTGGTGCTCGTCATTGTCGCGACGCGCGAATATGCGGCGCTTCTTTTCGATCGAGTGGCTGCCCGCCGGCAGGCGAGCTCACGAAAGGAGCGCGCGGCATGAATATTCTCATCGGTCTCATCACAGGCATGATTTCGGGCGCGACACCCATTCTTCTCGCGGCGCTCGGCGGAACGCTCACATTCTACGCTGGTATTTTCAATATCGCCATGGAAGGCATGATGCTGATGGCGGCCTTTTTCGCGGTGCTCGGCTCGTTCGCGCTGCATTCCTGGGTACTCGGACTTCTCCTCGCGGTCGGCGGCGCGATGATCCTCGCACTCATCTTTATCTTTTTTTCGGTGGTGCTCAACACCGATGAATTCGTGACGGGTATCGCGCTCAATCTCTTTGCGCTAGGGAGCACTACATATCTTTTGCGCCAGATTTTCAAGGTGAAGGGCGTATTCACGAGCAAGGCGATCGTCTCGGTCCCGAATATCCGCATTCCCCTGATCGATAAAATTCCATTTCTGGGGCCGATACTGTCGGGACGGAATCTCATCGTCTACTTGGCGGTGCTCGCCACGGTTTTCTGCTGGTATCTTGTGTTCCGAACGCGTTTCGGGCTGCGGCTGCGCGCGGCGGGCTACAACTCGAACTCGCTCGATTCGAGCGGCGTACGCACGTCGCGCATGCGCATAGTGTCGCTGTTGCTGTGCGCCGTATTCTGCGGGCTCGCGGGAGCGTACCTCTCGCTGGGCTATGTGACGCTCTTCGCGGAGAACATGACGGCGGGGCGCGGCTGGATTTCGCTCGCGGCGATCATTCTTGTCGACGGGCACCCCTTCGGTATCGCGCTCATTTCCCTGCTCTTCGGTTTCTTCGACGGGCTCGGGCTTTTCCTCCAGAGTTACGGCGTGAGTTCGCAGTTCACGTCGATGGTGCCGTACATCGCGACACTTGGAGCGCTCTATGTGTACGCGCGCCGCAATCGCGAGCGCGAAAGGAATCGACTATGAACAAGAATTCATCCGCGCCGGCTGGCGACTTGACATCAATTGGCAGCGCGGCGCGCGCCTGGCAGCTCGATCGGCAGCTTAGGCTCTCCGCCGTGCCCCTCGACAGGCGCACCCACGACTCGAATTGGTATACGAGCGAAACCGCGTTTCCCACAGGCGATGATCTCATCGCGCTTTTCTGGCACTCCTCGGTTCCCGGTTCGGGCGCGCCCGAAATCCCTTACCTCGAAATGGTTCAGGCCATGGGCAACAAGGGCTACGACGTCACCAAGGCTGAAGCGCTCGTGCGCCAAGGAATCGAGCTTGCCGACAAGATCGATCTTCAGCGCACGCGTAAAATCACTCCCGAGCTGCGCGCCCTCACCTCGGAACTTCTCCACGAGGTCCACAACGCGCCGCGCGATCCTGCGCACTCGTACTGGAGCTACGAACACCCTCTCGACTGGGAAGCGGTGCGCGACGCGATGCCCGCCTCGAAAGAAGGCGCCGCGCCGGACGCTTCGACTTCAACTTCAACTCCGGCTGCGCCTTCTGAGCCTCGTCCGCCCCTCCCCGCCAACCTCGGCGCGCGCATCCACGCTGGGTGGCTCGGCCAGCTCGCGGGCGGCGCCTTCGGCACCGCGATCGAGGGTTACCACAGCGCTCAGCTTGAAAAAATATACGGACGCATAGACTCCTACATCACCGAGCCCGAAACCGTGAACGACGATGTGGTGTACGAGCTTGCCTTCCTCGACGCGTTCGAGCGCGCGGGCCGCGCAATCACCTCGCGCGACATCGGCCGCGAGTGGGTCACGCAGATACCCTTCGGCTGGTCTGCCGAGTGGGTGGCCCTGCACAACTTGGCCGACGGCATTCTGCCTCCGCTCTCGGGTTCATGGCACAATCCCTACTCGAACTGGATTGGCGCGCAGATGCGCGGCATGGCGTGTGGCTTCCTCGCCCCAGCCTGGCCGATGGAGGCTGCCCGCCTCGCGCACATCGATGGCGTCGTTTCGCATTCCGAAAACGGCGTCTATGGCGAAATGTACGCCGCCGTTCTGACCTCGCTCGCATTTTCCGCGCGCGCTCCCGCGCCGAGCGCCGTTGCCCAGCACCCGATGCGCGAGCTGCTCATCGACGCCGCGCGCTTCATTCCACGCAAAAGCGAATACGCCGCCGTTCTCTCGACCTGTTTCGATGTCGCCGCCCGCAACGGTTCCCCCGAAAACGCTTGGGCAGAGCTCGACACGCATTTCGAGCGCTACAACTGGATCCACGCGTACCCGAACATCGCGGCGGTTATCGTCGCGCTCTGGTTCGGCGGCGGCGACATGACCGAGTCGTTCCGAATTCTGGCGCACGCCGGTCTCGATGTCGACTGCAACGCGGGGCTTGTCGGCACGGTGCTGGGCATCATGGGCGGCGTCCCAGAAAAATGGAGCAAGCCCATCGGCGACACGCTCGAAACCTACCTCGCGGGCAAGGAGCGGATCAGCATCGCCGAGCTCGCGGCGCGCACCGCGCAACTCGCGGTGTGCTGAGAGCTTATATTTATGCTAGATTCTTGACACTATATGCAATTCGCCATATCCTCGACATATTACGATTTGCGATAACGCAGATTGATCTAAAGGAGCAAGACTATGAAGAAATTCTGGTCAGTTCTCGGTACGGCGATGCTGATCGCCCTCGTCGCGCTCACGGCTACGAGCCTCTTCTCGTGCGCGAAAAAGCCAGCAAAAATTACGGTCGCCACCGATGCCACATGGCTGCCCATGGAGTTTGTGGACGCAA
>JAKALZ010000203.1 GCA_021813065.1 bacterium | reverse complement strand
GCATCGACTTCGTCGACCTGCCTGAATCGACGCCGGACAATCCCCTCGGGCCCTACTCGGGCGCGGGAGCGATCTTCGGCGCCACAGGCGGCGTCATGGAAGCCGCGCTCAGAACCGCCTACTTCCTCGTCACGAAGGAAGAGCTCAAGGACGTGAACTTTACCGCGGTGCGCGGACTCTCGGGCATCAAGGAAGCCACCGTGCACATCGCGGGCATCGACCTGCGCGTCGCGGCTGCCCACCAGATGGGCAACATCGCGACCGTGCTCGAACAGGTGCGCAAGGCGCGCGCGGAAGGACGCGAGACGCCCTGGCACTTTATCGAGGTAATGGCCTGCCGGGGCGGTTGCATCGGCGGCGGCGGCCAGCCCTATGGCGCCACCGACGAAGTGCGCAAGCTTCGCATCAGAGGGATCTACGACCACGATGAAAAGAGCGAGTACCGCTGCTCGCACCACAACCCCTACATCAAGCAGGTGTACGCTGAGTACCTCGAGACGCCAGGCAGCCACAGGGCGCACGAGCTTCTCCACACGACCTACAAGGAACGGCCGCTGTATACAAAGTGAAGCAATGGGCTGGTGAACAATGTTGGGGCGCCTCCCGACGCTGAATCGTCGGGAGGCGCCCCATTTCATGAAGCGCGCTCTTTTTCAGCGCGCGTCGCCCATTTTCATGTTTCCGATCTTACAGCCGTGGCGCGCGCATACTGACGCGAAGCACCGCTGAATGACCAAACCCATAATGCCCCTCACCGCGCGTCTCAAAGCCATCCACCTCGATCAAGTCGCCACGCCGCAGCTCCAAGAAGCCCGCGAGCACGGCGCGTTCATCGCCCTGAGGCGCGGAGATGGTGGCGAGGAAACCACCTTTTTCGCAGACGATGTAGCGGACGCGCCCGGCCTTGTTCAGCATGGGCTCGGAGACAACTCGGCCGCTGAGAGTGCCCGAGCTGATGGTCGCGCCATTGCCCGCGAGGTCGGCCGGGCCGCTGCCCGCGTCGCGCGTAGAAGCGAAGTGCGCACCCGCATCGCTCTCAGCGCCTTTGATGAACGCGACCCACGAGGCCTTGAGCGACGTTCTGTCGAGCCCCGCGCCTTCGGCGAGGTCCACGATGGAAGCTGGGGCGCGCCACTCCCATTCCGAGAAACAGGGGCGCCCTTCGCGGGCGAGCATAGGGCAGGCGTGCGAGTGCGGGCATGGACCGATACAGGCGAGATCCGCATCGAGCAGGCTGTCTCTCAGTTTTAAAAGTGGAATGCTCGTATAGTGCGCCGAGGGCTCGATAATGAGCAAAAGCCCGCCATCGCGCAACGTCGGCAGCAGTGTCCGGATAAAGTCGCGCCGCAGCTCGATCCGGTGCGGATCCTCGTGCCACAATTCGTTGAGCGCGTGCGACGCGACGATGAGGTCGAAGCGCGCGCCCTGGGGCGTGCTCCGAAGTAGGCTGAAGTCCTCGAGATCGCGTCGCTCGGTGCGCACTTCGAGCCGAAGGCCCGCCAGTTTTCCCGCCGAAGCAATATCCCGCGCCGCGTCTAGCGCCATCTCGCTCTTGTCCACAAGGAGCGCGCGCTCGGCGCCAAACAGACTCGCCGCGCACGCAGCCGGCCCCGGCCCGCTCCCCACATCGAGTACCGAGCGTATTTCCGGCAGCTGGCGCCTCGCGCGCAATTCCTCCAGTACCGCCGCGGTCTCGAACAGCGAAATCGTCCAGTAGTAGAGAAGGTACGCCCTCAATGCGCCGCGCTCCTCCATGTAGTCAGTGGCGACGCGCGCTCTTTCGCCCGTGAGCCCCCGCTGGAGGGCGCGGAGCTCCTCGGCGATCGCCTGAGACCGCGCGTGCCCGCCTAGCTTCAAGCCCGCTGAGTGAGCGATACTATGCCAGCACCCTATATTCTTTGACAAATCATCGTCAATTGTCTGCATTACCATATCTCTCATATGTACCAATTCTCCAATAATAGTGTATAATCCACACGTCCATGAATATCGAAGCTAAGAATCTAACAACCCTATTTCTCGACTCTTCTCTGTCCGATTTCTTCGCGGAGACCGACCTCTTCTTCGTCGATTTCAGCGCGATGAAGAGCCATGTGTGTGCGACCCTGAAGTCGCTCGGGTACGGCGATGATGACCTCATGAGGGTGCTGAGCAATTTTCCCGTGGTCGAAAAGGGCGAGAAAGAGCGCGCGGAAATCCTCCTTCGCCGGGTCATGGAAGATGAAACAGACAATATCCTCGATACTTTTCACATTGCCTCGAAGGACGGGAAAGAGCTCCGCTGGCTCCGCATCTCGGCGCGCGTGGTATCGCGCGATGCGGCGAAAAGGCCTGAAATCATGATCGGGCATGTGGTCGATGTCGATGACCTCATCACATCGCAAGAAGAAATCCGCGAGCGTCTCGTCGAAATCGAAGCGATGCGCGAACTCTTTACGGCGATCAACAAGAGCCTCGATTTCGAGGAAACATTCCAGCGCGTCGTAGAACAGCTCAAAAAAATAATACCCTTTCAGCGGGCGAGCGTCGAATCTCTCGAGGACGACAGATTGGTCATTGTGGCGGCGTAGGGCTTTAAGAACACCGAAATCACAGGCCTCGTCTTCCCTGTCCACAACGTCGACAATCCCTCGGCCCGCGCGATTCTGGAGCGGAGAACGATTTTCTGCAACAATGTTCCGAATGAGTTTACCGGATTCGTCAACCCGAGCGAAGATTTTACGAGCTTGTCCTGGCTTGGAATTCCTCTCGTCTATGAACAGAAAGTGATCGGCCTGCTCGCGCTCGACAACAGCGCGCTCAACGCGTACACAGAGCGGCATGTCCGACTCGCGAGCTCGCTTGCCGAGTATATCGCCATCGCCTTCGAGCACTCGCGGCGGCATCAACTGGTAACGCATCAGGCTATGACCGACAAGCTCACCGGACTCGCGAATCGCTACGGACTTGAAACCACGGGCATAGAGATCTTCCAGGACTCCATCGAGCGCGATCACTTCCTCAGCGTGCTCATGATCGATATCGACCACTTCAAGCAGATCAACGACACGTATGGGCACTCCTACGGCGACGCGGTGCTCCAGTTGATCGCGGCGACGATTCGGAGCCAGGTCCGAAACAAGGACTACGCGGTGCGCTATGGTGGCGAGGAGTTTGTCGTGCTCCTGCCAGAATTGAGCACGCGAGAGGCCCTCATCGTCGCCGAGCGACTGCGCATCAAAATTTCGCAGATGAAAGTCGACAAAGATCGAAAATTTCCCACAGTGAGCATCGGCATCTACGCCGCGGTTCCAGGGTCTATGGATATTCTCCATGAGTTCATCCGAAAGGCTGACCTCGCGCTCTACACCGCCAAGGAAGCCGGAAGAAACCGCTCGCGTATTTGGTCGACGAATCCTGAATTTTTCGGAAATTGAGAAGGCTGCGGCCCTGTCCTCGCGGCCGGCCCGCCCCAGCGCGCCGTTCCTGCGTTCGCGGCACAGGGGGATAGATGTGGCGGCCGCGTTCAGCGCTTTGCCTCAATGCGCGTGGCGTATAGCTGTCGGCCGCGCTCAGCGTCGTGCGGCCCAGCGCTCGACGCACGGCAGCGACCGCCGCGTCTTCGCTATTTCAATGCCTGTTTCCGCCTGTCTTCAGCCTTGCGCGAAATCCTGTTCCACACTGAGCTCAAGCCCATGGCCTTTTTCGCCATCGAGAGGGTGGTTCGGGCTTCCTCGCGCATGCGCTGGGTACCCTCATAGATGATTTCCTCGACAAACCCCTTCTGCGATTCGTAGAATGCGCGGCGCTCGCGGATCGGATCGAGAAAGGCATTGATGGCGGTGGCGAGCTTTTCTTTTACTTCGACATCGCCGACCGTGCCGAGCCGATAGCGCGCCTTCAAGTCTTCGATCTCGGCCTTGTTCGGGTTGAAGGCGTCGTGGTAGATGAAAACGGGATTGCCCTCGACAGTACCGGGAATATCCGCGCGCACACGCTTCGGGTCGGTGTACATCGACATGACGCGCTTATGGACCGATTTTGCGTCGTCGGAGAGGAAGATGGCGTTGCCGAGGCTCTTGGACATCTTTGCGTTGCCATCGGTGCCCACGAGCGAGCCGAAATCGGAGACCATGACCTCGGGAACGGGGAACGTGTCGCCGTATAGGAAATTGAAGCGCCGCGCGATC
>JAKALZ010000202.1 GCA_021813065.1 bacterium | reverse complement strand
TACTCTTTCCTCGGTTACAATTTCATCCGCACGAACGCGAGCGTGGTGGCGCTTATCATGATGATTCCGAACATCATCATGCTCTTCGCGGTGGAGAATTTCTTGAAATCGGATTATTTATCGGCTTCTTTAGGGAAACTGTAAGAGCCGTAAATAGAAGTATTTTTTAAGGAGGCATTCTATGAAAAAACTCCTGGTGTTGATGCTCGCCCTGACAGTAGTGGCGGGAATCGCGTTCGCGGCGGGGCCTTCCATCGACCTCAAGACCGCGAGCTGGGACCAGATCGTGGCTGCAGCCAAGGCTGAAGGCTCAGTAACCTTCTATGCCTGGTACTTCCCCGATTATTTCAAGGAAGCGGCTGCGGACTTCGAGAAGGAGTACGGAGTCAAGGCCAACGTGATCATCGGTGATCAGACCGCGAATTTCAACAAAGCGATCGCCGAAAAAGACATGGCGACCGGCACGATCGACACCATGATCGTGGGTGGCCAGTGGGTCAAGACGACGACCGACCTCAACCTCTTCTATGGGCCCATCCGGAACATTCTGCCCGACAACAACAAGTTCCCGAGCACTGCCTGGGAAGTGCAGGAAGGCGTGCTGATCAACGGCTACCTCGCGCCATTCCACAGAAACCAGACCGGCATTCTCTATGATCCGGACAGAGTGAAGGATCCCCCTCAGACCTGGGACCAGCTCGTCGCGTGGATCAACGCGCACCCGATGGACTTCGGTTTCTGCGATCCGTCCAAGGGCGGCTCCGGCCAGGCCTTTGTGTTCACGGCGATCGGTTCGCTGGCGGGCGGCTTTGACAAGTACAAGGGCGACAAGGAACTCGTGCCCTCCAAAGTGGCCAACTGGGACAGCGTATGGAAGTGGTTCAATGACAACAAGGACAAGATGACCATTACCGTGTCCAACAACGACTCCATCATGCGCATGAACGGCGGCGAACTCTCGATGACCGTCGCGTGGGACGACAACGTCAAGGACATGATCTCCAAGGGCAACCTCTTCAAACGCGCCAAGATGTACATTCCCAAAATGGGGCTGGCGGGCGGCGGCGACACGATGGGCGTGCTGAAGAACGCGCAGCACAAAGCCGCGGCGCTCCTATGGATCAGCTTCATTCAGTCCAAAGCGCAGCAGCTCAAGAAGTTCCAGATGGTCGGCGCGTATCCGGCCCGCACCGACATTACCATTGAGGGCACGCTTCTCAGCGAGGAAGACCGCAAGAACAACGCGATTCCGTGGTTCCCCGCTCCGTATAAAGATTACATGATCAAGGAATTCGTGAAGAACGTGCTCATGAAGTGAGCCAGCGCGGCCAAACTCGCTTCAGTGCGACCAAGTGCGCTTCAGCGCGACCCAGCACATTCGTGGGTTCGCGTGAGGGCGCCCCCGCCATCGCGGTGGGGGCGCCCTTTTTATGCTTTTATGCCCCTTTCTTGCCCGCGAGTATGCCTTCGTGGATGCGCGACTGCACAAGCTCGCCGAAGGGCATGAAGCGCTCCACGTAGTATTCGCAGAGGTAGATGCCCCTGTAGTCGATCGAGCTCAAGATCGAGAAAATCTCGGAGTAGGGAATCTTGCCAAAGGTAGGCGGTAGGTGGATGTCGCCTCGCCCGTACTCGAAGCGGTAGCCCATGGGCAGGAAGTCGTACTTCGGCCGATCGGTGATGCGGAGTTCTTCGAAAATCCCCGTGTTGTCGCTCAGGTGCAGGTGGGCGAGCCAGGGCAGGGTCTTTTTGAAGCTTTCCAGAAAATCGAACTTGAAGTAGTGCGCGGCGAGGAAGGCATGGCCGGTGTCGAAGGCCATGCGCAGGCTAGGGTGGTCGATTTCGGCGACGAGCTCGATCACCGGTTCGACGAGCTCGACCTCGATATTCTCCACCACGATGAGCACGCCTTTCTGCTCGGCGTAGGTGGCTGCCTCTCGATGCGCCTCGACGAAATACCGCTCGGCCTCCTGGTCGCGGCTTTTCACCTCGTAGTGGAGCACGAGCGGCGAGAACCCCAGGCGCGCGCAGATGTCGATCGATGCGCGCAGCACCGCGCGGTGCTGGTCCTTGCGCCGGAGGTCCCGGAGGTCGAGCCCGCGCCCGATGTGCGCGGAATACCTAAAAGGGTACTCGTTCAATATTTGGCTGAGGTGCGCCACCCAAGGCTCGCAGATTTCGCCGTCGACAATGAGCGGGTAGGTATCGAGACAAACTTCGACCGTGTCAAAACCGTCCTTCAGGAATGTCGAGAGATAGTGTCGGGTCGCGTCGGGGTCGTAGCTCGAATTCGGAAGATTGATGCCGATTAGGGGATTTATAGAGTTCTGTGAAGGATCCATGGTGTGCCTCGCCTGTGTGTCGTGTGTTTGTGCGACACAACGATTATAGCGCGATCAGGTGCACTTTCGAAGGGTCTATGCGGAAGGTGAGCTTCCCGCTGCGGATTCCTGCTTCGCCCGGATCGAAGGCGTCGAGGATGATTGTCGAGTCGAGCGCCTTGAGCCAGTAGCGGATTGCCGAACCCTCGAAAATGTAGTGGTCGACTTCGCCCTCGAAAATGTTGGTTGTGTCGGCCGAGTTTGGGGTGCCGCCGCTTGAAACGGCGCTGTCTCTCGTGTGGGCGTCGTCGATTACTTTCATGCTCTCGGGCCGCACCACGAGGAGCACCTTCTTCGATCGCAGGAAGGAGCGCCGCGCCGCATCGTCGAACTTGCGCATATCAACGAGGATGTCGGCACTGTTCGCGCCATTCGCGCTAGTAGCCGTGCCAGTCAAAGTGCTAGTAGCCGCGCCTTTCACCGCGACGCGCAGGAAAGCGCCATCACCGCCGAAAGCTGCCTCGCCGATCACTTCGCCCTCGATGAAGTTGACGGTTCCCACGAAGGAGGCCACGAATGTATTCGCGGGGTGGTAGTAGATTTCCGCCGGCGAACCGACCTGCATGATTTTTCCGGCGCTGAGCACCGCGATCGAGTCGGACATCGCGAGCGCCTCTGACTGGTCGTGCGTCACGTAGATCGTCGTGATGTGGAGCCGCTGCTGGAGCTGGCGCAGCTCGGCGCGGATCGAGTTGCGCAGGTTCGCGTCGAGGTTCGAGAGTGGCTCATCGAGGAGGAGCACTTCTGGCTCCATGATGAGGGCACGGGCGAGCGCGACGCGCTGCTGCTGGCCGCCCGATATCTGCCCCGGCATCCGGTCGAGGAGCATGCCGATGTCGAGGTACTGGATGGTCTTGGCGAGGCGCGTATCGATCTCTTCTTTAGGCATCTTGCGGATGCGCAGGCCGTAGGTGATGTTCTCTCTGATCGTCATGTGCGGAAAGAGCGCGTAGTCCTGAAACACCATGATGGCGTTGCGCAGGTGCGAGGGCACATTGTTGATCACGCGGTCGTCGATGAGGAGCTCGCCCTCGTCGATCTGATAGAAGCCCGCGATCGACCTCAGGAGGGTTGTCTTGCCGCAGCCGCTCGGGCCGAGAAGGGTGGTGAAGCTTCCCTGCGCGATTTCGAGCGACACCCCGTCGAGCGCCTTGAACCCGCCGAATTTCTTGCTGACATTGCGAATCGCGACATGCGCGTGTTCCATATTCCTTGACTCCCTGAACTGAATTTCGTCACACCTTGAAAAGCTGCACCTGCTTGCCCATAAAGAGCTTCGCGAGCCCCAATGCCGAGAATGAGATGATGAGCAGCACGCAGGTGAGCGCGGCCGCTTTGCCGTAGAATCCGTCGCTGATCATGTTCATGATGCTGAAGGTCACGACGGCGTTCTTCGATGTGGAGAGGAAGACGATCACGCTCAGTGTGGTGATGGCGCGGATGAAGGAGACGACGAAGGCCGAAAAGAAGGGCGCCTTGATGAGCGGAATTTCAATCTCCCTGAAGATGCGCATGCTCGTCGCGCCAAGGTTGCTCGCGGCCTCGTTGAAGGAAGGCGAAATCTGCTGGAGCGCGCCGATGCCGGTCTGATATCCGGTGGAAATGTTCCAGAAAATCATGCTGATCACAATGATCGCCGCCGTGCCGTAGAGATCGACAGGCGGGCGAGTGAAGCTTATCGAGTAACCGATTCCCAGGAAGATGCCAGGCAGCGCCGCGGGCAGGATGCTGGTAAAATCGACGAATTTTCGCATGACAAAGCGCTTGCGGGACACGAGGTAGGCGGCGACCATC
>JAKALZ010000201.1 GCA_021813065.1 bacterium | reverse complement strand
GACTTGAAGATCTGTGTGGATATCGATGTCCCGCGAGGCTCGTTCTCGCTCCCTTCGGCGATCGCCCCGATTTTTTCTGAGGATTCCGTGGTGACTTTCTCAGTCGAGCCTGTGAACAGCCGTTCAGCGCGCTGCCCCAAAAAGCCGCTGAGCGCGATTCGAATCGCGCCCTCAGCGGTCGCCCTAATCTCAGAGGAGTGAATGCGCATCTTGATCACTTGGGGGGTAAGAAGTTCCTGTGCGACAGTATCTCCGAGACTCTCCGCAAGTCGCTCGCGCTCGCGTGGCAGGATTCCTGGCGTAAAGGGAAGCTTCATGCCCAGCACTCTGATGGCCTTGTAGGGTCGAAAGAGCATCTTTATGGCGAGCCAGTTCGTGAAATATCCGATTATCGCGCCTATGAGAGGTGGGAGAACCCATATCTGTATCCAATTCATCTCATTTCATCCTAAGGGCGGCCTGCTTCGCCTGAGCCTCGCTCGAGAAGGTATTCGAATCCGCCGCTGAAATCCACGCGTCGTGGCCACTGTTCCGCACCTTGAACCATAGAGTGCCCCTATCCTGCTCAAAACTGCTGTACGCGCTCTCAACAATTTTCAATACTGTGCCCCGTCTCAAGATGCCGAGGTCCTCAGAAGCTCCAGAAGGCGCGGATTTCATCTGCGTGTACATTGAAGATACGGCGAGCCACTGGTTGGTTCCGCTCAGGCTTGTATCCTCGGGCAGGCGAATGCGCGGTTTGCAGCCTACGACGAGAAGCGCCATAAGCCCCGCGACGAGAATAATTGACAATTTCAGTAAGGACTTCCTCATTCAGATAGACCTGCCCGGTGACCAGCGGTAGAAAATCAAGTATATTCAACAATAACTATGCGTAGCGATATTGGCAAGATCAGAACAGCCACGCTCTTCGGCATCATTATGCTCTTTGGAATGGTCGTCGCGCGCGGTGCGGAGGCGCAGCCTCAGGTCGGCCTGAATGCGGGTTTCACCAACGCGTGGACCAGGATTTCAGCGTCAGATGTGGGATACCATAGGGGTTGGAATGTGGTCGCGAACGCAGGGTGGAACTTCGATATTCCACTTCGGACGCCAGGTGATACATCACGGTCAGGGCTCGCGCTGTCGCTCATCCCGGGGCTACGAACCCAGTATCTTGACATCGGCCCCTCCAACTGGCTCTTGGATGGCTCGCGTTATAGAGCATGGAACGCGCTCGGCATTGGCCCGGAAATGAGCGCGGGCATCATTTTCGCGGGGCCATTTGCCGGCGTATCCCAGGAGCTGAGCCTCGACACGGCATTCCTGGCCAATTTCTGCAACTACACCGACACGACGCTTTACACCGCCTACACCTCGTGGCTCATCGGCGCGCGCTACACGGTACAGGTTGGCGCTCGGCTGTCAGTCACCGCGAGCGTGCCCGTGGAATTCGCGGCGCGCGCCGATGGAAGCAGCATTATCGTAGGTCTCAGCGTGGGAGGACGTTATGCGTTCTAAAGATAAGGCGCGGCGTACGCAGAATGCGCGCGCCACGCGCTGCACGCAACCCACCAAGAACACGCGCATCGCGCCCGTCAAGGCCACTTTGCTCGCCCTCATCGCGATGCTCGGCGCACTCCTCGTCACGCTCGCGGGCTGCAGCTTTTTCCCCTCGAACGCGACGACCTTGGGCTCAAAAAAGTACGCGGTTGTGGTGGGGATAAATGACTATCCCAATCTGCCCTTGAAGAATCAGCTGAATTATTGCATCGATGATGCAAATTCAATGTATGCCATGCTCAAGGGAGCTGGTTGGGATGCGCATCTTTACATAGATGCCACAAAGAGCACGATCAAGGCCGCGCTTGCTGCCGTACCCTCAGGACAAGATTCCTTTATCTTCTATTATTCTGGACATGGTTATTTAGGCACAAGCGAATCCGCGTACATAGTTCCGAGCGATTATGATGGGAGTGGGAGCACCGACAGTATGATTTCCAGCGCGGATTTGTCTCGGTGGCTGGCCTCAGTCTCTTCGACAAATAAATCGGTAATATTGGATTCATGCTATTCAGGTGCCTTTATCGGATCGAGCGACACGATCGACAGCGCGTATGATTATACGGTCGACACCTACTATTCGAGCATTACATATCTGCAAAAATCATCCGCGGCGACCATGTTTTTCCGCTTCGGCGACCTGCTTGCGCAGAATGCCGCCGCCGCTTCGAAGGATCCCTCAAGCGCGCCGCTCGTC
The DNA here is from genome assembly GCA_021813065.1 of bacterium. GTDB lineage: Bacteria > Spirochaetota > Spirochaetia > Treponematales > Rectinemataceae > Rectinema. Next base: position 1,960 of record JAKALZ010000201.1, on the reverse strand, counting down.
ATCTCGGCGGCAGGCTGGAACGCGACATCTCAGGAAGAAGGAAAACCTTACTACCACGGCATCTTTACCTACTACTTCCTGCAGGCGGCCGAGGTCAATTCAACAAGCGGCTTCATGAATGGCGATGCCGACAGGGATGGCGTTCTCTCGCTCCTCGAGGCGTACCACTACGCCGAAGTCAAGCTTGAAGCCATGTCGAGCACCTATGGTTTCGTGCCGCACATCTCAGGAGGGCTGCGCGATTTCGCGCTCATCGACGCAAGGAATTAAAGTACGATCGCAGAGAGTTCGGTCGGGGGCTGGGCAATGACGGCTAAAGCGCCCACTCCCATCAATCTACAAAATCAGTGCCCTCTTTTGAAAACTCGGGGAAAAAGTAGACCAGCGAACCCGAGCTGCGCACGCGGATTTGTGCGATACCCTTCTTCGCGAGACTGTCGAGCTGGCGTTGCGCTTCGTCGATGGAGATATTCGCCTCGATCGCGACCTCTCCCGCCGAAACCATGCCATTGTTCGATTTCGCGAGCCGAAGGATAACGCGCTCAGGAGTCTCTTCTTTTCTAAATCTCGGCGCAAACCCTGCGTTTGCACCGCTACTGAAATCATCGAAACCGATCGCTTCCCTGGCCGCGTACCCGATATTCGCCTCTCTTACTTGGTTCGGAAGCGTCACAAGGTCGTAGAGGCAACCGATGCCGCCGAGCCCTCCAGTGAAAAGCCAGAGAAGCCCTGTACCGTTCTTGCCGAGATAAAAGCGGTGGAATCCCAAAGCGCCAAAACCGGAGACAAACCACAGAAGATAGGCGATCGAAAGATTGTATCTCACGAATTGCTCCGAAATTTTCAAATTGAGGCAAGTTGGTGGACGCGGATCGCGTCTGCTCGCGGTATTTGACCTTGCAAGCCTTGCCGTGCTACAACGAAGTATACGCATTTTATGCGATGACGAAAAGTCTCATGTGAGACCAATGAAAGGGAGATTCTCATGACCCTTCTTCCTACGATCAAGCAACTCTTAGCCCTTGCGCCTGAGCGGCAGAGCGTCACAGTGCGAGGATGGGTGCGCACCAAGCGCGAAACGAAGCAGTCCATATTCATCGAAATCAATGATGGTTCCTGTTTTTCCAATATTCAGTGTGTTGTCGACGCGAGCTCTCTCGAAAACGCTCAGATCAAAACGAGCCTGAGCGCTATTTCAACCGGCGCGAGCGTCGAGATTGAAGGCGCGCTTGTGCCCTCTCCGGCAAAGGGCCAGAGCGCGGAAGTTCACGTCGCGCGCGTCGAGCTCATCGGCGAGGCGCCCGCCGATCGTTACCCGCTTCAGAAAAAGGCCCACAGCCTCGAGTTCCTGCGCGAACTCGCCCATCTCAGAGTGCGAACTAATACCTTTGGCGCGGTCGCGCGCGTGCGCAATCGCATGGCCTTCGCGATTCACCAATTTTTCCAAGAACGTTCCTTCTGCTACGTGCACACGCCCATCATCACCGCGAGCGACGCCGAGGGCGCCGGCGCGATGTTCCAGGTGACAACGCTCGATCTCGACGCGCTCGCGAAATCAGGCAAGCCTGTAGACTACGACAAGGACTTCTTCGGGAAAAAATCCTATCTCACCGTGTCCGGCCAGCTCAACGTCGAGACCTACTGCCAGGCGCTCTCGCGCGTGTACACCTTCGGGCCGACCTTCCGCGCCGAAAACTCCAACACCACGCGCCACCTCGCCGAGTTCTGGATGATCGAACCGGAAGTCGCTTTCGCGCGCTTGCCTGAAAACATCTCGCTCGCGAGCGAGTTCATCCAGTACCTCGTCCGCACCGCGCTCAGCGACTGCGCCGACGATATCGCCTTCTTCGATCAGCGCGTTCAGCCGGGCCTCAGGGAATCGCTCGAAAAAGTAATCTCGACCCCTTTCACCCACATGACCTACACCGACGCGGTGCGCGAATTGGAAAAAGCGGGCGCC
>JAKALZ010000200.1 GCA_021813065.1 bacterium | reverse complement strand
TCCGATTGGGCGTGGGCGTGGGAAGCGCTGTTATCGCCGATTCAAAAAGCCGCCGCATAAAGTTTTCTGTACCTCTCGGTATTGAAAAATCGCTGGATTTTGCGAAAGCAATGTCCGGCATGCTCGATGTTCCCGCGTTTGTGGAGAACGACGCGAATTGCTGCGCGTGGGGAGAACTTGCCTTCAACAGAAAGGAAGATCTCAAGGATTTTCTTTTCGCGCTTGTGGAGTACCGCAAGGATGCGACATCGCTCACAAAATATGGCGGAATTGGTGTTGGCTTCGGCGTGGTGCTTGGAGGACGAGTGCACACGGGGGCGCATGGCTATTCAGGTGAATTCAGGAGCGCGTTCTGCGAGGGGCCAGGGGAGCTTCAGTTCTCGCTAGATCGCGAACAGCTCATGCGTCTGCGCGACGATCGCGAGCTCCTCAACAGGACAGTTGACGAGCTCGCTCGTAACATGGCGATGCTCATCAACACCATGGATTTTCAGCATGTGTATATCGGCGGCGACATCGAGGGTCTCGATGTCGACTTGCCTGCGGTGCTCCGCCACCGCCTTGAGGAGAATTGGATGTATCCTTCGCCGAAAGATGTCGAGATTCGCTATTCGAGCCTCGGCGACAGGGCGGTCGCTTTTGGCGCGGCGGGGATGGTGTTCGAGAGGCTCATGGGAGAGCGGAGCATGCCAGGTCTTGCCGCTCCCCGCGATCGTGGAACCAGGGCAGAGATGCCTTGATCATAATTTGAATTCGGGCCTCTGTGCCCATTCAAGGAGGTTTACATGAAAAAAGCAACGCTTGTGCTCCTGACGCTCGTGGTCGCCCTAAGCGTCGCGGTTGCCCAGGAGAAGGTCACGCTGAACGTCCTGAATTATCAGCAGGCCGATCAGGCCGGGTATCAGGAAGATGTCGCGATCTGGCAGAAATTCCAGAAGGATAATCCCGATATTACCCTCAACATGGAAGTGCTCTTTAATGAACCCTATCACCAGAAGCTGCAGGCGTATGCCGCGGCCGGTACGCTGCCTGACGTATTCTATGTCTGGCCAACCGCGCGCAGCGCCGTCATCCACGAGAAGCATCTCGCGAAGGATCTCTCAAAACTGCTCGGAGCCGATTACCTCAGCAATTTCTCCGGCGCGGCGACCGATCCGAATAATCAGCTTGGAAAGTACATGGCCATGCTCCCGCAGTCGTTTACCTACACTTCGGTGATGTACGTAAACAAGAAATTGCTCGCGGACAACGGTTTCGCTCTGCCGAAGACCTACGATGATCTCAAGAAGATGGTTCCCAAGCTCAAAATGAAGGGAATCAACGTGGTGATGCTGCCGGACAAAGATGGTTGGCCCATGCAGTCGTGCCTCTTCTCGACCGTGCTCGGTCGCATGGCGGGGAACTCTTTTGTCGACGCGATTCTCGCGGGCAAGGCGAAATTCACGGATCAACCGTTCATCGATTCGCTCAAAGTGATCGACAATCTCTACAAGGACGGAATCATCGCCAGAGAGGACAATCAAGTTGGTTACGGTGAGGCACCCGGACTCTTCGCGTCGGGCAAGGCAGCGATCTATATCGATGGCGACTGGAGAGTCGGCGCATATATCACCGATAAAGCTTCAGGAAAAGCATTGATTCCCCCGAGCGCGCAGCAGAGCGATTTCGCGCTGTTGCCCTTCCCGGCGATCACTGGCGAGAAGAACCCCGGAGTGGTTTCGGCCATCGCGGGAACGGGCTGGGCGATTTCCGGTTCCATTCCTGACGGTTCGGCGAGGTTGGCCGCCGCGGTCAAGCTCTTCAAGTACCTCTACTCCGATGAAGTGCAGTCCATCCGCTACAGCACCGGCGCCTATGTTCCCACCCGCAAGAACGTCAAGGCGAATGTCGAGCCGCTCGTCGCGAAAGTGCCGGTGTTCTACGCCGACAACCCCAAAACCTGCTATGTGTTCGATGGCATGTTCGACCCCTCGGTCTACAATGTGCTGAACAATGGACTCATCGCGATTGGCCTCGGAACCTCGACGCCCGAAAAAGTGGCTGCTGACATCCAGAAAGCGTATGACACCTGGAAAGCATCGCAGAAATAACTGAAAATTGAGTTAGGGGGATGCGCGCCTTCGCGGCGCGCATCCTGCCTGTATGGAGCGGCTATGGCAAATTCGAACAGCGCACACCGAGAAGAGAAGCGAGCCTACTGGTCAATGGTAACCCCAGCCTTTGCGCTCTATCTCCTCGTCATGGCGTTCCCGATCGTGCTTTCGATCGTGCTTTCGGTGTCGAACTATTCGGGCGGCAAGATGTTCGGCGGCGAGAAGTGGGGATTCGCCGGGCTGAGCGCGTACGCGCGGGTGTTCACTGATCCGTGGTTCTGGAACGCCCTCAAGAACAATGCCTTTATCGTGCTGATATCCGTGTTCGGCCAGCTGCCGCTCGGCTTTATCTTCGCCTATTTCATCTATGCGAAAATCGTGCGCGCGCCGAGCTTCTGGCAGGGCGTGCTCTATGTTCCCAATATTATCTCCGTCATTGTGGTAGGGCTTTTGTGGCAGACTATCTTTTCTCCCTACGGTCCTATAGCCGAGCTCATCAATTCGATTCGAGTGGCCAATTTCGAAGCTGAGCTCAAGGGCATCTTTCACGCGGCGGGAGGGTTTTCGCTCTCGGACGGGGTACTGAAGAAGATTCTCGATCTCGCGGGGCCGCAGGCGCAATCGATGTTCTCGAGCCCCATACCCGATCTTCGGGACCTTCTCTCGTCGTTTCAAAACCAACCCCTGAGCGGCGTGTACCACGCGCTCAGCAACCTCTTCGTGCAGAAGTGGACACCGGCTTTCCTCACGAAGTCCGATATCGCGATGCTCCCGGTGCTCTTCGTCATCCTTTGGATGTACACAGGCATGTATCTCATACTCTTTCTTGCGAACATGCAGAAGATCGACGCGCAGATCATCGAGTCGGCGCGCATCGACGGCGCGAACGAGGGCCAGGTGATGCGCTGGATCATTCTTCCCTCGCTGTCGGGTACCATCGTCAACTCAGCGATTCTCGCGATTTCAGGCTCGCTGTCGAGCTTCGCCCTCATCTTCGCGATGACGGGAGGCGGTCCCTCTCGAGTCACTGAAATCCTTTCCATATATATGTACAACAACGCGTTTCTGGGGAGCCCGAACTTCCCGCTCGCCAACGCGATTTCGCTCATCATGGTCATCATCAGTTTCGCGCTCATCGCCCTCACGAAAATGGTGGAGAAGCGCTATGGCGGGAAGGAGGATTGAACGATGCCTGAGACACTGCGCGATTCAGCGTGGAAGCGGATGCTCGGCGCGTTGGGCAAGGCGTCGGTCTACTTCGTGATGGGCGTCTTCGCCCTCATGACCCTGTATCCGATATTCTGGCTCATCATGAATTCGTTCAAGACGACGCGAGAGTTTCAGATGAGCCAGCTCACACTGCCGCACGCTCCGACGCTCCAAAACTACGTTGAAGCCTGGAAAATGGGCGACTTCGGCCTTTTATTCCCGAACTCGGTGCTCTACACGGTGGGGGCGACCGCGGGGATCATCTTTTTCTCGCTGCTCGCGGGCTTTGCCTTCGCGAAGCTCAAGTCGAGAGCGACCAAGCCTATCTACAACAGTTTTATAATCGGCATTCTCCTGACCACCCAGACCCTCATGATTCCGCTCTTTCTCGAGGTGAACCTCCTCGGCATCTACAACACGAGGCTCGCGGTGCTCCTCGTCTATATCGGTGCGGGGCTCCCGATCGGCATCTACCTCTCCACCGAGTTCATCAAAGCTATTCCAACCGCCCTTGTTGAATCGGCGCGCATGGATGGGGCGGGCTTTTTCAAGATCTTTTTGAAGATTATAGTGCCTATGAGCGTGCCGGTGGCCACGACGCTCGCCATGCTGAACATTACAAGCATCTGGAATGAATTCGCGCTCATCAACATTCTCGTGTCCAAAACCGAACTCAAGTCGCTGCCCTTAGGCATCTACAAGTTTTCGGGTTCGCTCTCCACCGATTACGGCAAACAGTTCGCGGCGCTGACCATCGGCATGGTCCCCATGCTCGTGTTCTATTTGATTTTCCGCAAGCAGATTACAAAGGGCGTCGCGGCAGGCGCGATCAAGGGATAAGGAGCACACAATGAAGCGGCAGGATGGTTTTCCCGACGATTTTCACTGGGAATGCGCGA
>JAKALZ010000199.1 GCA_021813065.1 bacterium | reverse complement strand
GGCGAGGAAGGCTGGCAGCCCCTCGGAGAGGCTGGGGTTGACCATGCGCTCGAGACGTCGCTCCGAGATGTCCGCGAGTTCGGCTGCCGCGATTCCAAGGTAGTCGAGCGCGAGCGCGATCGGCTCGCCATGGAAGTTGCCTCCTGAGAGAATGTCGCCGCCTTCGCGGAGCGGGTGCGGAAAGATGAGGGGGTTGTCGGTGACCGCGTTGAGCTCTGAAGCAACGATCTCCCATACATGCTGGATCGCCGCGAGGCAGGCGCCGTGCACCTGCGGTGTGCATCTGAGCGCATACGCGTCCTGGACACGTGTTTCGGTGGCGGTTGTCGTGAGCAGAGAATCTTCGAGAAGGCGGCGCAAGTCGCGGGCGGCGTCGATTTGGGCGCGCTGGCGCCGAAGCTCGTGGATGCGAGGATCGAGGGCTTCCGTAATGCCTCGGAGCGCCTGGAAACTGAGGGCGGAGGCGACAGCCGCGCCTCGGTAGAGCATGAGGGCGTCGTAGACCGCGAGCGCCCCGACTGCTGTCATCGCCTGCGTGCCGTTGATAAGGGCGAGCCCTTCCTTGGGGCCGAGCACGAGCGGCGGAATCTGCGCATCGGCGAGCGCCGCCGCGCCGGCGACGCGCGTGCCTCGGAGGTAGGCCTCTCCCATGCCGATGAGGACGAGGGCCATGTGCGCGAGCGGCGCGAGGTCTCCCGAAGCGCCGAGCGAGCCCTTCTCAGGCACGACCGGCACAATATCGGCGTTCAGGAGCTGGAGAATGCGCTCCACGACGAGAGGGCGCGCGCCGCTGTTCCCCACCGCGAGCGCGTTCGCCCTGAGCGCCATCATCGCGCGCACGATTTCCGGAGCGAAGGGCTCGCCTTGGCCGCACGCGTGACTCATGATCAAATTCCGCTGGAGAAGCGCATTGTCCTCTTCCGAAATGATGACATCGCAGAACTTGCCGAATCCTGTGGTGATACCGTATTTAACCTGTTTTTTCCGCACGGCGAGCTCGACGACCTCCCTCGACGCGCGCATCCTCAGCGCTGCCTCTGGATCGAGACGCACAGGGGCGCGGTTGCGCGCGACCGCGACAAGGGCCGCGATCGAGAGCGAAAAGCCGTCGATGATCACTTCGTTCATGGAGAAAGTATAGCATAGAAAGGCCCTATGGACACGGCGGAACCGGCTGGATAGCATGGTGCGTCATGAAACAGCGGAACGGGGCCGCGTCGCTCTTCGGGGTGATTGTCGCGGTGATTTGGGGCATGACCTTTCTTTCCATCAAGGTCGCCCTCCGGGAATTCGGCCCGATGAGTCTGTCGCTCTACAGATTCACGCTCGCATCCGCGCTGCTCGCCCTCGTGATGGCAGGGACGAAGACCTCGTTCCGCCTCGCGCCTCGCGATATCCTTCCCATGACAATGAGCGCGCTGATCGGCGTGACGCTCTACTTCTACTTCGAAAACAATGGCGTGCTGCGATTGACCGCATCGGAGTCGTCGCTCATTGTCGGCACCATACCTGTGGTGACGATTCTGGCGGAAATGCTGTTGTTCAGGGCACGGCCGGGCAAGCTTGTGATCGTCGGCATTGGGCTCTCATTCGTTGGCGTAGCGCTCATCGTACTGCGCTCGGAAAGCGTGTCGAGCTCACCCCTCGGGTACCTCTTTATGGGAGGAGCGGCACTCTCATGGGCAGCCTATGGATTTATCACCGCGCCGCTCTCCGAGCGCTACCCCATGCTCGCGATCACCTTCTGGCAGATGGTGATCGGCACCATCGGGTGCGTGCCCTTCGCGCTCGTCGAGCGACAGGCGTGGGGCGCGCTCTCGGCGGCCGCCCTCCTCAACGCTTCATTCTTGGGAGTATTTGGGTCGGCGATTGGCTATTGGCTCTATGTGATCGCTCTCGAGTGCCTTGGACCGGGGAAGTCGAGCGTTTTCATCAATCTGATTCCCGTAGTATCGGTAGCCGCCTCATTTGTGATCTTGGGGGAGCGGCTCAGCGCGCTGCAGATCCTGGGCGGCGCGATCGCGATCGGAGGCGTCTATCTCGCGGGCAGGCCAGCTCGCCAGCAGTAAATCGTGATTGTCCGAGGTGCTTAGAAGCGCCGAGTAGCTACCGCGTTCGCCCGCGCGAGAAGACAAGCGCCGGTAACCGCGTCCGCCCTTGGCTCGAAAATCGCGTGTCTCGGCAGGGAAGAGAGGATTCTCGCCTCGGTGTCGCGCCAAAGAAGTTCGTTGTTCGAGATGAATCCGCCCGCGAACGCGATGGTTCCACCCTGTTGCGCCTGACCGAGCCTGATCGCGACCGAAATCGCGAGCGAGGCCAGCTCTTCCGCGGCGCTCTTGAAAATAGCCACCGCTACCTCGTCGCCCCGCTCCCGTTCCTCTGCCGCGATGCGCGCGAACGCCGCGATCTTCGCCTTGTCGAAGGGTTCATATACCGCCGAAATGAGCGAAAACGGCTCCTTTTCTCCAAAGTAGGCTAGCGCTCGTCCCAAGAGGTCTGTCTGTGGCCCCCTCCTATCGTGAAAGCGCACCGCGGCATTGAGGGCGCGCAGGCCCACCCAATACGCTGAGCCCTCATCGCCCAAAATGTGCCCCCAGCCACCAGACCGCACGATGCGCCCCGATCCATCGGAGCCCAAGGCGATCGAGCCGGTGCCCGCAATGAGGAGAATGCCCTTCAGCTCCCCGAAGGCTCCCGCGAGCGCGGGTATTGAATCGTTCTTCACCTCGATGACGGTATCGATGCCGAACTCGCCGGCGTCTCTCAGAATCGCGATCATCATGGGCGCGTCCTCGGGCCTGTCGATTCCCGCGATGCCCGCGAAGCCCGCGGCGCACGCCTCCGCGGAGAGCCCCGTGTCCTTGAACATCAGCGAAAAGAGCTTTTCGAATATGCCGCGGGCCCCGTCCCAACCCACCGACCTCGGATTGACGCTCGTGCTCTCTGCCTGATACAGCAGTTCCCCCCGTACGCTCTCCACCCTGAGGCGTACAGCTGTTCCTCCGCCATCAATACCAAAAATCCACTGTTCTGACATGCTCATTCCTTCGGCGCGCAGTTTTGGCATCCCTGCCGAACTTAGATAGTACAATGTTAGGTCGCGTTATACTATGTATCTTCCGCACATGTTTTCTTTATAAAGATACACGCCACCTGGTTTGCCAAGCAAAAATAGAATAAAATAAATACAGGCATTGGTACGACATGACAATAGAAGCACTTAGATTTCTTCTCTATGCGGCAAGCGCCGCGATTTTCGCTATCATCATCTACTCCGTCATTCGGCAAAAAAGCCACCTCGCCCGCTACTTCTTCTTCTCCGCGATCTGCTCCTTCATGTATGTAGTTGGTTATGCCTCAGAATTGGGAGCACAGACGCTCGAGCAGATCCGGTTCTGGCTCACCATTGAATACTTCGGAATATCTTTTATCGGTGCGTTTTGGTTTCTTCTCTCATGGAAACTCTGGTACAGCCACAACCCAAAATTCAGAATGTCGCTTATTATCTTCATTATACCTTTTGTTACGCTCATACTCGTGGCCACACAGGAATATCAAGGTTTCTTTTATAAATCTCTCAGTCTCGCGGAGTCGGATGGGCACTATTTCGTCGTGATCGACAAGGGGCCGTGGTACTGGGTGCAGACCATTTTTCAGCTCCTAATTATTCTCATGAGCCTCCTTCTTCAGCTGCGCGCGTGGCGGCGCTGCGGTGGTTCGCGCGCGAACGACAGCTTCTGGATGCTTCTCGGCACGCTCAATCTCATTCCCTGGATCGTGGTGTACCAGCTTGGCCTTTCGCCTCATGGTATCGACCTTGGGCCCTTTGGTATCGCCATATCGACATTTTTCATCGCGGTGGCGGTTTTTCGCTATGGCGCGCTCACCTCGGAGGAAGTGCTCCTTTACTCAATTTTCGCGAGCATCGAAGACGCGGTGGTGATCCTTGACAGGGAGAATCGAATTTCCGATTTTAATTCCTCTGCGCAGAAGATCTTCCCTTGGCTTAACGCGAGCCGACTCGGCAAGCAGGTTTCGGAACCGGTAGATGCCCCACTCTTCGACCCTTCGCGCCAGGGCAAGCTTATTAAGATGGTGAATATCGCGGGATCGAAGCGTTTTTACCAAGGAAAATTTACACAGATTTATGAGGGGCGCGCGACCCTGGGAAAGATTTATTTTTTCAGAGACATCACCGAAAGCAGAGTGTTGATGAAAC
>JAKALZ010000198.1 GCA_021813065.1 bacterium | reverse complement strand
GCGCGGGTGCACATCCCAGAGACCGATCTTCGAGAGCTCGCTCACGATGGATGCCGGGATTTTCGAGGGGTCGCGCATCTGCGCGAAGGTGGGCAGAAGGATGCCCTTTTCCTTGCACCGTTCAATATTTTTTTTGCGCGATGATTCGCTGACCTTAAGATCGATCATAGTCGCTCCTTGCCCAAGTGATGTGGCGGCGTCTCGCGCCGCGCGGCTGAACGATCATCTTAGCATGAGCCGCCATTTTTGGCGAGAGTTGGAACAATGCGCGGACAAGAGGTTGACAGATTGGATGCGCTGTGCCTATAGTCGCCGATAACGCACTTTTAAATAAGGCGTACGACACGCAGAGCGATGGGATCACAACAGAGGCGGAACTCCACTCCCCCGGAACTGGCAGCGCACACGCGCAGGACTTCCGGGGGATTTTTGTCATGTGAGGTGTGTATGCAGGAATCTTTCGACATCGAGACCCTCCGAGGGCTCTCCGGCGCCGAAGTCCGCGAGAGGATCGCGGCCGAGGGCTACAATGAACTACCCCAGTCCAAGAAGCGGGGATTCTTCCACATCGCGCTCGAGGTACTGAGAGAGCCGATGTTCCTCCTCCTTCTCGCCTGCGGCGCCCTCTACTTTCTCCTCGGCGACCACGAGGAGGCCCTCATGCTCCTCGGTTTTGTCGTGGTGGTGATCGGCATCACACTCTATCAGGAAAACAAGACAGAAAAAGCCCTCGAGGCCCTCCGCGATCTCTCGAGTCCCCGCGCGCTCGTGATCCGCGACGGCGAGAAAACGAGGATCGCTGGGCGCGAAGTGGTACGCGACGATATCGCGCTGATCGCCGAGGGCGACCGCGTGCCCGCCGACGCCATCCTCCTTCAGTCGTCCAATCTGCTTGTGGATGAGTCGCTTCTTACCGGCGAATCGGTGCCCGTACGCAAGAAAGCCTGGGATGGCGTGTCGGAGTCGGGACGTCCCGGCGGCGACGATCTCCCTACTGTATATTCAGGAACAATGATCGTGCGGGGGCACGGCATCGCGCGAGTCATCCGCACAGGCGCGCGCACCGAGATCGGCAAGATCGGTGTCGCGCTCAAAAGCCTCGAGACCGAGGACACGAACCTCCAGCGCCAGACGCGGCAGATCGTGAAGACCTTCGGACTCGTGGGGGCGGCGCTCTGCGTCATCGTCGTGGTGGTGTTCGCGCTCACGAGAGGCGACTGGATCCATGGCATTCTCGCCGGGCTCTCGCTCGCGATGGCGATGCTGCCTGAAGAGTTTCCCGTCGTGATGACCATATTCCTCGCGCTCGGCGCCTGGCGCATCTCGAAGCGCAGCGTGCTGACGCGCCGCGTCGCCGCGATCGAAATGCTCGGCTCCGCGACCGTGCTCTGCACGGACAAGACCGGCACTCTCACCATGAACCGTATGACCGTGACGAAGCTCCTCTGCGACGGTATCGTGCGCGATGTCAGCGAGAAACAGACCGCGCTTCCCGAGGAACTCCACCGCATCGTCGAGTACGCGGTGCTCGCGAGCCCGACAGACCCCTTCGATCCGATGGAACGGGCGATGCGCGAAGTCGCGACCCGCACCCTCTCGCATACCGAACACATCCACCGCGACTGGAAGCTCGTCCGTGAGTATCCGCTCTCCGACAAGCTTCTCGCGATGTCGCACGTGTGGGAGTCGCCCGCGCGCGACCGCCTCATCATCGCGGCCAAGGGCGCACCTGAGGCGATCGCCGATCTCTGTCACTTCGGAGAGACGCAGCTTTCCCATCTCCACGAGAGCATCCAGAAGCTCGCGGAAGAGGGCCTTCGCGTCATCGCGGTGGCCGCCGCCGAGTTTCCCAATGGGAGCCTCCCGGAGATACAGCACGATTTCGAATTCGAGTTCATCGGCCTCATGGGACTTCGCGATCCCGTCCGCGAGGGCGTCAAGGGCGCGGTAGGGCTCTGCGCGAGCGCGGGCATCCGCGTAGTCATGATCACGGGAGACTATCCGGCGACCGCGAGGCAGATCGGGCGCGAGATCGGGCTGCCCGACGCGGAGATGGTCATCACTGGGCCCGAGCTCGACGCGATGGACGACGATGAGCTTCGTGACAGAATCGCTCGAGTATCGATATTCGCGCGCGCCGTTCCCGAGCAGAAGCTGCGTATCGTGAGCGCGCTCAAGGCGAATGGCGAGATCGTGGCGATGACGGGCGACGGCGTGAACGACGCGCCCGCGCTCAAGGCTTCGCATATCGGCGTGGCGATGGGAGGCAGAGGCACGGATGTCGCGCGCGAAGCGGCCGCACTCGTGCTCCTCGATGACGATTTTTCCTCGATTGTGGCCGCCGCGCGCGTGGGGCGGCGCATCTTCGACAATTTGCAGAAGGCGATGACCTTCATCTTCTCGGTGCACATCCCGATCGCGGGCATGTCGCTCTTGCCGGTGCTTTTCGGCATGCCGCTCGCGCTGCTGCCGGTGCACATTCTTTTTCTGGAGCTCATCATCGATCCGGCCTGCTCGGTAATCTTCGAGATGGAAGAGGAGGAGAGAGGTATCATGGACAGGCCGCCGAGGCCAGTCCGCGAGCCGCTCTTCGGTCGGCGCACGATCGTCACGGGACTTGTGCAGGGCGTGGGCGTACTGGCTCTCGTCGCGGCGATCTACGCATTAGCCCTCAAGAGTGGTCTCGGCGAAGGCGAGGCGCGCGCGCTGGCATTCGTTAATCTCGTGTTCGGCAACCTTGGCATGATCATCTCGAACCGCTCGCGGACGCGTTCGTTTTTCGCGACGCTCAGAATTCCAAATCCCGCAGTGAAGTGGGTCATCGGAGGGGCGCTCGGCTTCCTCGCGCTCGTGCTTTTTGTGCCCTTCCTAAACCGCGTGTTCGGTTTCGCGCCGCTCCATGCCTGGGAATTTGGCCTCTGCCTCGTGACGGGAGTGATCACGATTCTCATCAACGAGGCGGTGAAGCTGCCGTACTTCGTGAAGGCGCGCCGCATGCATGCCGCGCGGCCATGAAGCGCGGCCGCTGGTCACACCCGCAACCCGACGGCTTTCGCCGCCGAGGCGATGTCCTTGAGCCCGCTCCCGGTGAGCATGACGACCACGCGCGATGTTGGGTCGAGCGAAGCGCGCGCTTTGAGAAAGCCCGCGTAGGCGCAGGCGCTCGACGGCTCGGCGAAGAGACCGGAGCCGCGCGCGAGTTCGCGCTGCGCGGCGAGAATCTCGTCGTCGCTGACAGTGACTGCCCTGCCTTGGTGCGCGCGCAGCTTCGCGAGCGCGAAGTAGCCGTTCCGGGGCACGTCGACCGAGATGGAGTCGGCGATCGTCGACGAGGGGCGGGTTTCGAAGAGCCCTGATTCGAGCGCGCGGGCGATGCCGCTCGAACCCTCGGCTTGGGCAGCCCACACAGTGGGCATGCGGTCGATCCAACCGAGCTTGAGGAGATCCTCGAAGCCGCGAATGACACCGGCGATGATGACGCCGTCGCCTGTAGGAACGAAGACGTGGTCCGGGGCGAGGTAGGCGGCTGCGGCACCATCATACGCGCCTATCCCGGCGTCCTCGACGGCCAACGCGCGATATTCCGCGGCCGCAAGGTCGCGCGCGATTTCGAAGCTCGCGGTCTTCTTGCCCTCGATAGTGAGCGGATTGTAGGCCGTGTTGCGCGAGAGCATCCCCGTCGTCTTTGAGTAGGCCAACGACTGGTCGAAGGCCAGATCGTAGGTTCCGTCGACCTCGATCAACTCCGCCCCATACTGCAGAACCTGCACGCGCTTCGCGATGGGCGCGGATTTTGGCACATACACCTTGACTCTTATTCCCGCTGCCGCGCCCACGCATGACATGCTCGACGCGGCGTTCCCTGTCGAGGCGAGCACGATCTCCTTTATGCCGAACTTTCGGGCGAAGGCCGCGACGAGCCAGCTCGCGCGGTCCTTGTAGGAGCCCGAGGGGTTGCAGGTGTCGTCCTTGAGGTAGAGGCGCGGCATGCTGAGTTCGGCGCGCAGCCGCTCGGGCGCCCAGAGCGGCGTCTGGCCCACGGGTATTGGCGGGAAAAAGGACTCTTCGACGGGGAGGGGAACCGAGCCTGGGGCAGGCGAATCTCCCTCCCAGGCGCACTCGAGCACACCGCGCAGCGGTTCGTCCGGCTTCTGGGCTAAGGCGCAGGCGTCGCAGAGATAGCGGCCAGGTTCGATGGAGTACGTGGCGCCGCAGCTCGGGCAGCGGTAGAACCAG
>JAKALZ010000197.1 GCA_021813065.1 bacterium | reverse complement strand
AGGCGGTCGACCGTCGGCATCGCATACGGCGCGAAAACCTTGAAGCACGGGAAGCAGCCTCGCAATTTCATCGCGCGCTTCAATTTCGGTCGAACCTGGCCGCGTCGACTCAGCCCCGAAGTCGATGATGCTGGCGCCATCATGGATCATCTTGAGCGCACGCTGAATCGCTTCTTTGGGATTGACAGCCCTGCTCTTTTCGTAGAAAGAATCGTGGTTCACATTGACGATGCCCATGATGATGGGCAGCTCCCTCGGCAGGTTCGGCAGCGCAAGAACGCGCCCCGCGGGCAGCTCCAGGATGAGGCCCTTGTCAGCGGCCATGCTGCACCTCAAGCGGGGCGCGGCGCGAACTCAGCGCCTGCGGTCGAGGCTCCGCGAACCCGAGACTCTGGGCCATATCCAAAACGACCCTGGCGATTCCCTTCTCGTCGAGCCCCGCGGCCGAGAGGAGCTCCTCCCTCGTTGCTTGGGCGAGAGGAATTACGTCGAATCCGCGCGCGATGAATGTCGCTCGATTGTCGCGCCGCGCGAACATCGCGCCTATCGATTCTCCTACGCCACCCGACCGAACACCGTCTTCGAGCGTCACGATGCCGCCGTATGGTGCGCACAGCGCGGCGAGATGCGCTTCATCGACGGGTGCCGCGAAGCGAAGATTGTAGACATCAATTTTCAAACCCGATTTTCTAAGGGCGTCCGAAACCGAGACAGCGCTATGAGCGAGCGGGCCTAAAGCCAGCACGAGAATGCTCGCTCCTGGAGACTTGCGAAGGAATGTCCCCTTGCCCAGCTCAAGAGGAGCTGTATCCGTTGCCGGACATGCCGAAAAAGCTTTTGGGTAGCGCATAATCGCTGGCTGATCGAGAGTAAGGGCAAATTTCATAAACGCGGCGAGTTCATTCGCATCCGCGGGCGCGAACACCACAAGATTCGGCATCGCCTTGAAAAGCGCCAGATCGTAGATGCCTTGGTGTGTCTCCCCATCCTCCCCCACCGCGCCCGCTCGGTCGAGCGCGAAAAGCACGGGCAGCTTAGCGAGCGCCACATCCTGAAACACCTGGTCGACCGCGCGCTGCATAAACGTCGAATAGATCGCCACTACTGGCCTTAAACCACCCTGCGCAAGCCCGGCGGCGAAGGCCACCGCGTGCTGCTCCGCGATGCCCACATCGTAGGCTCTATGCGGCCACCGATCGGCGAGCTTCGAAATTCCAGTCCCGGTTCCCATCGCGGCGGTCACCCCCACCACGCGCGGATCCCGCTCAGCGGCGCTCAGCAGCGCATTGGCGAATACTGAGGTGAAGCTCTCGCTGTGGCTCGATGTCCCCGGTCCGGGTATATCGGGGCATGCGGGACCAAGACCGTGGAAACTCTCAGGGTCGTCTTCGGCCTTCTCGAGGCCCTTGCCCTTCTTCGTTACTACGTGCACGACGACAGGTCTGTTCAGATGCCGCACATGGGAAAAAACGTCGATAAGCGCCGGGATGCTGTGGCCATCGATAGGCCCAACGTACTCGAAGCCGTAATCGGCGAAGAGATTCTCTTTAAAAAATATGGCTTTTACCGCTCGCTTTGCGCGCTTAATAAAGGCATAGATTGTCGTGCCAATTCGTGGAATCTTGAGCACGAGAGCGTCAATGCGCGCGCGGAAGGTCTGATAGCGGATTGAGGCTGAGAGCTTTGAGAGGTAGCGGGATATCGATCCCACAGAATGAGAGATCGACATGCGGTTGTCGTTGAGCACGAGGATGAGCGGCAGACCGAGTTGTCCAGCGTTGCTGAGCCCCTCCATAGAGAGTCCCGAGGTGAGCGCGCCATCTCCGACGACCGCGATGACGCGTCCGCCCTGCGAAAGTCTGTCGCGCGCCGCGAGGAGGCCAAGCGCGGACGAGATGGCGGTTGAGGAGTGCCCCGTGTCGAATGTGTCGTGCTCGCTCTCCTGGCGCTTGGGGAATCCCGATAAACCGCCCTTCTTCCGAAGTGTGCCGAAGCGAGAGGCCCTTCCTGTGAGAATCTTATGGGCGTAGCACTGGTGGCCGACATCCCAGACGATCGCGTCGGTAGGAGATTCGAAAACACGGTGGAGCGCGATCGTGAGTTCGACGGCGCCGAGGTTCGACGCGAGGTGTCCGCCATTGCGCTGCACGGTTTCGATGATGCGAAGGCGCACCTCTTCCGCGAGCCGCCTCAGTTCGGATATCGATAAATCCCGCAGGTCTGCGGGACCTGAGATTCGATCGAGCAATGACATGTCTTTGTACTGTATCATCTCTTGGAAACGATTTCCAGCATAAGCGGCCATTGCGCGCTACACCTCCACTCTTTTAGTTGCTCAACAACCATGGAGTCGAGGATTCTTGACACTCGTTGGCCCTTCGCTCGAGAATGCGCGCATGCGGGTACATCTAAAAGTTCTGCATCTGCGGCGCGCGCTCACTTATCGATCCGCTCAGCTTGAGGAGGCTTCACTCGATGACGCGGTGCTTGAGCGATTCGCGCGAAAACACGGCGAGACGCTACTCGCTCTCAGCGATGATGAGCTCGTGGCTATGACCGAAGATGGTCCGAAAATCGCGAAAATGCCTCGCATTGCAGCGATATACCTCGTGAGCGCGGCGAGTTCCATGGTTGAAATATTCGAACTTGCGCCGGATTCGTACCTATTCTTTCAATGGCGCATGAACGCGGCGTCGAGCACCGCCGAAAATGACAAAAACCGCGCACGCCCATTCTGGGTCGATGCGCTCGAGGAAGTGGCGCGCGAAACTTGGTGGCAAGGAATTCCCCTTGAAGGCCGATGGTATCTGCGCCTTGTGCCGGAAGACGGTGGAGCAGCCTTCCAGATCTTGAGGTCCGCGCGGAGCTGAGATCCAACCCGCTCTCCCACTATCCCGCGCGCCCACTGGAATCGAGCTGATAAAAAGGGCGTCCCCGTCGGAACGCCCACTATGTAATTCAGCTACGAATCGCGCTGACGCGACATTCCCTTCACTTGATTGTCGCGTAGATGCGCCGCACGCCCGCGCTCGAGGATTGTTCCTTTAAAATCTTGAAGGTGCCGATCTCTCCTGTGCGGCTCACGTGCGGACCGCCGCACACTTCCTTGGAAAAGTCGCCCATCGTGTAAACTTTCACCACTGACTCGTACTTTTCGCCAAAGAGCGCGATGGCGCCTGAGGCCTTCGCCTCTTCAAGCGGCATCATTGCCATGGTTACGGGGAGGTCGCGCGCGATCTGTTCGTTGACAATCCTCTCAACTTTGGCGATCTGTTCAGGCGTCATGGGCGCGGGGTGCGAGAAATCGAAGCGCATGCGTTCAGCGGTGATGTTCGAACCTTTTTGAGCGACATGATCGCCCAGCACGATGCGGAGGGCCTTGTGCAGCAAGTGCGTCGCGCTGTGGTAGCGCGTTGCGATTTCGGAATGATCCGCGAGGCCGCCTTTGAACACCTGCTCGCTGCCAGCGCGCGACAGCTCCTGGTGCTTTTTGAAGGCTTCATCGAAGCCAGGACGATCGACCTTGAGCCCATGCTCTTCCCCGAGTTCCTCGGTGAGCTCGATGGGGAATCCGTACGTGTCGTAGAGCTTGAACGCCAGTCGCCCCGACATGATTTTTTCGGGATTGCGCAGGAGGTTCGGAAGCATCTTGTCGAACTCGTGTTCTCCCTTCTGAAGGGTTTCAAGAAATTTCTGCTCTTCGCGCTCAAGCTCTTCGAGGATGCGTGCGCGATTTTCGATGAGTTCGGGGTACGGCGCGGCGTAGATGTCGATGACAGTCTGGGCCGGTTTTGCCAGAAAAAGCCCCTCGATGCCGAGTTTGCGGCCGTGGCGCACCGCGCGGCGTATGAGGCGGCGAAGCACATAGCCCGCACCCACATTCGACGGCAGCACCGCCTTCGGGTCACCCAGAATGAAGGTCGCGGCGCGCGCGT
Organism: bacterium; assembly: GCA_021813065.1. Classification (GTDB taxonomy): domain Bacteria; phylum Spirochaetota; class Spirochaetia; order Treponematales; family Rectinemataceae; genus Rectinema. Next base: position 305 of record JAKALZ010000197.1, on the reverse strand, counting down.
GGTCGGCCACGATGCGGAAGCTGCGGTCGATCTCGGGATCGTTGCCCGGCGCGGCGTACTTTTTGCCAGTGATCGACTCGAGCATCGCCAGAACCGGCGTGAAGGCCTCCGTCTCATAGACTGATTTCTTGCCCTGGAGCATTGCGACGGTGCGCTCGATGCCCATTCCCGTATCGACACAGGGATGCGCAAGCGGTTCGTAGGCGCCTTCGGCGGTTTTGTTGTACTGCATGAAAACGTCGTTCCAAACCTCGAAGTATTTGCCGCAGTGGCATCCAGGACGGCAGTCTGGGCCGCAGGCTGGT
>JAKALZ010000196.1 GCA_021813065.1 bacterium | reverse complement strand
CTCGTTTCCATCGCAGCGACGCTCCTCCTCCGAGGGCCGCGCAGGCAATCTCGCTCAGGGAAGGCACAGCCCCTCTTCGAGGTATGGTCAAGAACGTAACGACGCGCGACCACCCGCAGGCTCCTATCCAACCCGCAATTATGGTCAGCAACGAAGCTACCCTCCCTCGCAGGCGAGAGGGCCGGGAGGTCCAGGAGGACCAAGCAGTGGACCATCGCCCTACAATCGCGGTCCGCGTCCCGCTGGCAGTTATCCCTATCAGGGCGGCGGGCAGGGTGCGCCAGGGCGACCTGGCTATCCATCCTCGCGCCCAGGTGGGTACGGCGGTTCAAGGCCCGGTGGGTTTGGAGGCCGTCCATCGCCCGCTCCACTTCCCCAGGCTGATACTGGAAGGTCCGCTTCCCGAAGACCTCCCGCGAAGAAGAAGGGCACCTTTGTAAAGAGAGAAGAAGAACTCGAACTCGAAAAACAGATGCAGATGAAGAAGAAGGCTGAGGCAAAGCTCGCGGCCGTTCCGAAATCTGTCGACATCATGGAGAATATAAGCATCTCTGAACTCGCTAAAAAAATGAACTTAAAACCGGCAGACTTGATCAGCAAGCTTATGTCGCTCGGTGTCATGGCGACGATTAACCAGAAGATCGATGCGGATACCGCGGCTATTCTCGCGGGAGAATACGGATGCGAGGTAAAGGTTGTGAGTCTCTACGATGAGACTGTCATCGAAAAGGAAGCTGACAAGCCAGAAGAACTCGCGCACCGCCCACCGATCGTCACGGTCATGGGACACGTCGACCACGGCAAAACAAAACTGTTGGACGCTATCCGCAAAACGGATGTCGTATCCCAGGAATTTGGTGGAATCACCCAGCACATAGGCGCATATATGGTTGAGACGCCGCACGGCAGGATCTCCTTCCTCGACACGCCTGGGCATGCGGCGTTCACGAAGATGAGGGCTCGTGGCGCGAACCTCACCGACATTGTCATACTCGTTGTTTCCGCGACAGAAGGAGTCATGCCTCAGACAAAAGAGGCGATCGACCACGCTAAAGCCGCGAACGTGCCTATTATCGTCGCAGTGAATAAAATTGATTTGCCCGATGCCAACCCCGACAGAGTGAAAACCCAGCTCTCGGAGCTGGGGCTCATTCCAGAAGAGTGGGGCGGCACAAACCAGTTCGTCGAGGTGTCGGCCCTTCAGAAGAAGGGCATTCCCGAGCTCTTCGACGCGATTCTCCTCCAGGCGGAAGTCCTCGATCTCAAGGCGAACTACGATAGGCTCGCCGAGGGCAAGGTTGTGGAATCGAGAATCGATCAAGGCCGCGGCATCGTTTCGACTATTATGGTTCAGAACGGCACGCTGCGCATTGGTGATCCTTTTGTGGCGGGAATATTCCCCGGGAAAGTCAGGGCGCTCTTTGACGATAAGGGACAGCGCATCGAGGAAGCCGGCCCATCGACACCCGTCGAGGTCCTCGGTTTCGAGGGAATGCCCGAGGCGGGCGATCCCTTTGTAGCGGTTGAGGATGAAAAGTTCGCGCGTCAAATTTCAGCAAAACGTCAAGAGTTGAAGAAATATGAAGAGGGGCGCAACGTCAAAAAAGTGACCCTCGACAACCTCTATGAGACAATCAGCCAAGGCGAGATTAAAGAACTGAAGGTTATCATCAAGGGCGACGTGCATGGCTCGGTGGAGGCGCTCAAGGGTATGCTCGAGAAACTCTCGACACGCGAGGTTCACCTCAACGCGATCCGCGCGGCAGCGGGCGCTATCACTGAGGACGATGTCATGATGGCCTCAGCCTCGAACGCGATTATCATCGGTTTCAATGTGCGGCCAACCCCCAGCGCCAAGCTCCTCGCTGAGCGTGAAAAAGTCGATATCCGAAAGTACAACATCATCTACCGCGCTCAGGAAGAGATCAAACTGGCGATGGAGGGTCTCCTCGCGCCAGAGCTCAAGGAACAGGAAGTCGGAAAGGCCGAAGTTCGCTCGATCTTCAGGGTGCCCAAAGTGGGTATCGTCGCGGGTTGCTTTGTCACCGACGGCACGGTCAAACGCAATTGCCAAGTCCGTGTCATTCGCGACAGCATAGAAATCTTCCAGGGCAACCTCACCTCGCTCAAGCGTTTCAAGGACGATGCCCGCGAAGTGGCGGCAGGCTACGAGTGCGGTGTCGGCATCGAGAACTGCAACGATCTGCAAGAGGGTGATACGCTCGAATTCTACGAGACGATCGAGGTCGCAAGGACGCTCGAATCAGGAAACGCAAATGGATCAAATACGAAGGCGACGCCTTGAAGAATTAATCCGCGAAGAAATTTCACGGATGCTCGCGTTGGGTGAGATTAAGGACCCGCGCGTTAGCAGTTTTCTCTCTATCACCCGCGTGGAAGCATCGCAAGATGGCTCTCACGCGAAAGTGTGGGTAAGCAGCCTCGAGGAAGATGACACGCGCCTCGACGAGGCGGCGGCAGGGCTTTCGCACGCCGCTGGCTTTATACAGGCTGGTATCGCGAAACGAGTGCGATTGCGATTAACACCGATATTGAACTTTGTTCCCGATCGAGGAGTAAAAGAAAGTTTTGAAATCTCGGAAAAATTGAAGGATTTGCTCAAGTAATGCAGCGGCTGAATGCTTTTTTTCTGGTCGATAAGCCATCTGGGCCAACCTCGAACCGCGTCCTGCAAGATGTGCGGTGCGGCATTCTCGGAGTACGCCGAACAAAAGAACTTAAATTTGGTCACGCAGGGACACTTGACTCCTTCGCGTCCGGCCTCCTCATTGTGCTCGCGGGCAGATTGACGAGGCTTACTCCTTGGTTTATGGGCCAGATCAAAGGGTATCGCGCGATTGTCCAATTTGGCGCTGAGACAGATACGCTCGACCCGCTTGGCAAGGTGGTGGCGCAGGCATCGACGCCCCTGCTCGCCGATCTTGAGCGCGTCCTCGAAAGGTTCAGAGGAGACATAGCGCAGGTGCCCCCGGCGTACAGCGCGGTCCATGTAGACGGGATACGCTCCTACGAATTGGCAATGCGCGGTCAGACACCAGAGCTTGCGCCCCGCTCGGTGCACATCGAAAAGCTTGAACTCCTGGGCTACGAAAATGATCGAGTGGTTTTTGATATTCGCTGTTCTTCAGGAACCTATATTCGCTCTCTCGCGCGCGATATCGCGCGTGCCTGCGAGTCGCGTGCGCATCTCGCGGATCTTAGAAGAACCGCGATTGGGCCTTTCAACGTCGAGGACGCTATCCTTCCAGAGTCGTGCACGCGCGAACGGGCACGCGAATTTTCAGCGGAAATCGCGCGCTCGATTGGTCTTGGATCAGCCACGCTCGCCTCGAACTATTGTGTAGCATTTTCCCATGGCGCAGAGCTACCCGAAAGCTCGCTGCTGGAGCTCGCGGAAGGTCGCGGTTCTTTGGATTCCGCTCCTGTCGCTGTGTTCTCGGAGCAACGTGAATTCCTTGGCCTCGTCGCTCGCTTGCGCGTCGGTTTCCGACCGATGATGGTCGTCGCGGCGGAGGAGATTGCGCTTTGAAAATCTACGCCTGGAAAGAATTTATTTCGGCAACTTCGCGCGATCCGCTGGCGGCGACCATCGGCGTATTCGATGGACTCCATCTCGGCCATCAAGCACTCATCCAGGCGGTACGGAAAGAGGCGCCTACGCTTGTGCCGTGTGTCGTCACCTTTCGCGAGAATCCTAAAAAGATGCTCCACAGATCGAGCTACAGAGGAAACCTGCTCACGATCAACCAGAAGTTGAACGCGATTTCGGCGCTTGGAATCGAGCATTGCGTGCTGATTGACTTTTCTGATAATTTCGCTACACTTGCGGGAAGAGAATTCCTTACTGCGCTGTATCTTGCGAATGTGCGATTTGTTACGGTGGGTGAGAATTTCCAATTTGGATACAAGCTCGATACCGACGCGGTGAGGCTCGTGTCCATCTGCGATGAACTGGGAATGCGATCCTGCATCGTTGCAAATGTCATGTATCGCGGGCATCCTGTGAGTTCAAGCAGAATTCGACACGCGGTGCTCGAGGGAAAGCTGGACGAGGCGCGCGAAATGCTCAGCCGGCCGTATCAGATGCCACTTGCGCGGGCGGAGGACAGCAGCGAAGGCGGTGAGTCTGTGTTCGCACCGGGGGATGATCTCGTACTCCCTCCGGATGGAATGTATAATGCCATCGTACTCGATGGTTGTGATGAGCGAGAGACAAAGGTGAGCGTCGCTCACCGTCACATTG
>JAKALZ010000002.1 GCA_021813065.1 bacterium | reverse complement strand
GCTCTTTCAAAACTCGTCCGACTTTTGAAAGAGGCTCATGTTATTGATAAACGGAACCGTTTACGCCGCTGCGGATTTCGTAATATTTCTGCTTCACGTCGAAGAGCAGGCCATTGCCCGCCATCATGAGCTGGTTTTTCGCTTTTATGAGCACCTCAGTTCCGTCCGAAGCCTCGAAGACATCGAGGGCGCGCTTATAGGTGATCTGTGTTGTCTCAAATGAGACATCGCCATCCGCGCTCACCACGTGGACAAAACCGGAGAATTCGGCATCGCCGCTAGTCTCGTGGAATATTGCTGTATCCGCTTCGCCTGTCGCGGCGATCGTCCCATCCTCGGTGTTATAGTTAATAAACGATAAACCACTGATTTCGAGGCGCTGTTCGTCCTCATACCAGGATGCTTCGCGCGCCTGGATCCGCATTGAGAGCTTTCCCGAGCGATATTCCTGTCGGGTAAGATCAGCGAAATGGGCATCGGGTTCCTGTGCGGAGGCCGCGTTCAACGTTTCGTCGGGTTGGGGGCCGCACGAGGCCAGAAGTAGCGCGAGCGCCACGACTCCCAGGAGCCCCGCGACTCCGCGCAAAGGGATCGATCGAGGCTTTCTCAGGGAACCCAATTTCATCCATGCGCTCCACAGCGAATCACGCGCGCGATTTTTCGCCTATTTTTCAGCGTGGCGCAGCGCCGCGCCAATAAAATCCTTGAAGAGGGGATGCGGCAACGTGGGCCTCGATTTGAATTCCGGGTGGAACTGAACGCCTACAGACCAGGGATGCGCGGGCCACTCGCAGGCTTCGACAAGCTCACCGTTGGGTGTTGTCGCGCTTACAAAGAGTTTATGCGCCTCGATATCCGCGCGGAGGTCATTGTTCACCTCGTAGCGGTGGCGGTGCCGCTCGCTTATCTGCTCGGCATTGTAGCTCGCGCGGATTTTCGAGCCTACCACGGTAACCGCGTCGTACGCTCCCAGGCGCATGGTGCCGCCGTAGTTCGTGATCTTCGTCTGCTCTTCGAGGAGGCACACGACAGGGTGAGACGTGGCTTTGTTGAACTCAGTTGAGTGCGCGTCTTGCCAGCCCAGCATTGCGCGCGCGTACTCGATGACCATGATCTGCATGCCGAGGCAGATGCCGAAGTAGGGAATAGCGTGTTCGCGCGCGTATTGCGCCGCCCGAATCATGCCCTCGATGCCTCGCTCGCCGAATCCGCCGGGTACGAGAATGCCGTGTATGTCTTTGAAGATGGCGCCGAGGTCGGCCTTGGGGTCCTCGAGCCGCGATGAATCGATTTTTTCGACCTCAAGCCCAGCGTGGTGCGCGATACCGCCATGCGTCAGCGCTTCCCAGATCGATTTGTAGGAATCGTGGAGGTCCATATATTTCCCCACGACCGCGATTTTCACCTTTCGGTTCGGCTTGTTGAAAGCCTGCACAACGGACTCCCATTTGCTCAGCTCGGCGTGACGGCTCTCTACATTCATCTTTCGCAGAAGGAAGGTGTCGAGCTTCTGATTGAAGTACACGAGCGGGACTTCGTAGATGGTTGGCGCGTCGTAGCCGCTTATCACGCCTTCCTCCTCAATATTGGTGAAGAGGGATATCTTGCGGCGCAAATCATCGCTCAGCGGCTTTGCTGAGCGAAGAATGACGGCATCTGGCTGGATTCCAAGTTCTTGAAGCTCCTTAACCGCGTGCTGGGTGGGCTTCGTTTTGATTTCGCCACCGGACACGGACGGCACGAGCGTTACGTGGATCGAGATGGCGTTCTGTTTGCCGAATTCGTGGATAAGTTGCCTGCACGCTTCGAGGAAGGGCACCGACTCGATGTCGCCGACAGTGCCGCCAATCTCCACAATGGTCATGTCGACCTCAGCGTTGCTGGCGACCGCGAGAATTCGCTGCTTGATCTCGTTGGTAATGTGGGGCACGACCTGAACGGTTCGGCCGAGGTACTCGCCGGCGCGCTCCTTCTCGATGACCGTCTTGTAGACTTGGCCGGTGGTGATCGAGTTGGCTCTGCTCAGTTTCGCGGTGGTGAATCTGCCATAGTTGCCGAGATCGAGGTCGGTTTCGGCCCCGTCGTCGGTGACGTACACCTCACCGTGCTGATAGGGGCTCATAGTGCCGGCATCGACATTGAGGTAAGGATCGATTTTTACCATTTGAACGGTAAAGCCACGCGCTTCCATAAGTGCGCCAATCGAGGATGCCGCGATCCCTTTCCCAAGAGAAGAGCACACCCCTCCGGTGACAAATATAAGCTTTCTCATGGGTCTTCAGTATCACAAATATTCGACCGCACTGTCAATCCTCGGCAGAGGATGGTATATACTGAAACGTGATGAACCATGAGGAATTGTTGGCCCGAGGCTTGGCAGCACTCGATTTCGATATCTCGAGCGGCATCCTCGATGCCCTCTCGATCTTTCTCGACGAGATTGAAAAGTGGAATCCGCTCTATGGACTTGTCAACGCGGAGGGAGAGGGGCTCATAATCAAGCATGTCCTCGATAGCTTGGCTCCCTGGCGCGTGCTGGATGAGGCGCTCACAGAAATCGATAGTAGTAGGCTTGAGCGTGATAGAGGCGTTTCCGTCGCGAAATCGACCCGCATCGCGGCTCCCATGACCTTCGCGCGTGTCACGGATATCGGAACAGGAGCGGGATTTCCTGGAATTCCTCTCGCGCTCGCTTTTCCGAAGCGTCCTTTCATTCTGATCGAGAGGCTGGAAAAGCGAATCCGTTTTCTCGAGAATATCGTCGCCCTTCTGCGGCTTAAAAATGTAGATATTCGGCAGACAACGTTCGAAAATGAGCGCGACACTCTTCAATGTGTCGTGTTTAGAGCTCTGAAGCCCTTTGGGGATAAAAAATTATTTCGATCGATCTGGAAGCGACTCGAACCTGGTGGCGTACTTTGCGCGTATAAAGGAAAGGTCTCACACACCAGACTCGAACTTGCTGAGCTTGGTGATGACACTGTGCTCAACTCGCTCGCGGCGAGCGCGCGGATTATTCCAGTGTGGGTTCCATTCCTCGATGAGGAGCGTTGCGTAGTAGTCTCGAGGAAACCGCGCTGAGAGAGCCGCGCGTTGAGTGCGAAGTTCCATTTCCGAAGACCGAAGTCTACGCGGATGGCTGTTCTACGATGAATGAGCGCAGCGAGATCGTCGAATTTTGAAACGCATCATAAATGAGGCTGATCCGATCTTGATCTGTTTTAAGGGCGAGCGTGGCGATGGCGGGCAAAATGTGTTCCGGCGTGGGAATGGCGAGGGATTGCCCGAGGTTTTGCAGAACATATTCACTGAGGGCGGAAGCGCTTCCCGACTCGATTATCTCAGCCAGTTTTCTATCGCTCTCAACTGCCCAGGAGGGCGGCTTTGTATCGATATTCTTGCTCATTTCGTAGAGGTTGTGCACAAGCCCTCCGCTGCCGATTATGAGAACACCTTCTTCGCGCAACGTTGAGAGGCTTTTCGCTACGGCCATAATTTTCGTGGTATCGACATGAAATGAGAGACTGATCTCCACAACAGGTATATTCGCCTCCGGGAATAGATGCACAAGAATGCCCCACACGCCCGTATCGATTCCACGGGTCGGGTCTAGCGACGCATCGATCTTGGCAGTGTGGAGCATTTCAACAATGTGAGCTGCGAGAGCAGGATCTCCGGAGGGTTCATACGTGATCTCATGCAATTCTTCCTGAAATTCTATGCTGTCGAAAATTTGCCGTGGATGCTGAGTGCTCGTGACTCGTATTTCGGGGGTACTCCAGTGCGCGGAGATGACCGCGATCGCTGATGGTAGGGGTAGACGGGCACCGAGCGCCTGAAGTGCCCGTGAGAATTCATTCGTGAGCGCCGCGTTGATCGCGAGCCCATGCCCAATGAACACAGCAGGCATTGCGGTCATTATCCTGGTTTCTCCTTCTGTGAGTAGCATAGTCTATGAGTAATGCGGACGCAATCGAAGTGGCATTTCGCGCGTCAGCGGCAGCGGAGTGGCACATGCGTCGCCGCGGCGTTTTTCTCAAGACTTTCGCGCGCGATGCGCGGATCAGGCGTGAAAATGCCAGAAATGGGCGGTTGAGATATCGACGCGATCCGCGATGAAGGGGAGACCCTCTTGGCGGAGCAGCTGTTTCTTCATCTCCATTCCTCCTTGGTATCCAGCCAGACTCCCGCTCGAAGAGATGACGCGGTGACAAGGGATGAGGATGGGAAATGGGTTGTGGGAGAGGACGCGTGCGGCAGCCCTTGCGCCCTTTGGCGAGCTCGCCGCTGCCGCGAGTTCACCGTAGGTGCTGATATATCCAAAAGGAATCGTGGCTTCGAGCGAGAGGACACGCTGTTGGAAGTCAGGAAGCGCTGAAAGGCTCTCTTTGAGGAGTTCTATTGGAAATGGCCGTGGAGTGCCGGAGAGGATCGAAGAAATGCTCTCGACCGCGGAGGTGATTAAAGCGGGAACATGTCTGTCGCTCACGTGTGGCTTAGCTTCAGGAAACGCGCGGCGGGCGTGCTGGAAATCGGGAGCGCCTTCGTGGGGAAGGAAAATTCTCCGGATTTTCGCGCGCGGCATTTCAATCCAGAAGAGAAGAATATCTCCGAAGGTCGAACTGAGCGACGTGTAGAAAAGCGCGGCTCGCGTGGATTCTGAGTATCGAGAGTGTGTCATGAGCATTCCTTTCGCGGATGAATGTGGCGCGCGCGGATACCCTGATTATCCCCAGAGAGCGAGAGAATGCGCCAGGACTGCGTGGCCCGAGCGGCGATCGCCACTGAGATGGATTCAGCCACATCCGCTAACAATGGTGCCGATTGGGCAGTGGCGGTGGAAGGTGTCAACGAATCGGTGCGCGCGCCGGAGTCGGTCATTTTCGCGGTGTCGAACGCTGCTAAAATGGTCGGCCCTGAGCCCGAGATCCATACGGCGGAACACGCATGGGCACGACACACCTCAGTGACGATATCGAAATCGGCGATGAGCGTGCCGCGATATGGTTCGTGGACTCTGTCTTCGCAGGCTAGTCGCAGAAGTTCCGCGTCGGCCTTTTCGATCGCGAGTGCCATGAGCGCGGCGTGCGACAGGGCGTGCACGACATCGACGCGGGGATAGCTATCCGGGAGCGCACGCCGCGCCAGGCTGGTCTCAAGATTGAAGTCAGGGATACACGCTATATACTGCCACGAGGCGGGCAGATCGGAACGGCTGACAATGATGTCCTCTCCGGATATCGCAGCCGCGGTGAAGCCGCCGAAAATAGCCGGCGCGGCATTGTCGGGGTGGCCCTCGATGTCGGTGGCGGCGCGCAGGAGGAAGCGCGCGTTGTGCGGCGCGTGGAGAATGTCGTGAAGAATGTCGTGGAGATCGCCTGAAGCACGCGCGGTACCCGACGGTGTGCGTGCGGTTGCCGTTAAAATGTCATTTCCGCGCGCTTCTTCGGTGAGCAGCAGCGCCGCGGCCGCGCCGGCGACCGCGAGTGAAGCGCTCGATCCAAGGCCCCGCGCCGGCGGAATTTCCGTCATGAACCGCAAGGCTACAGGTGGAACCGGCGCGCCAAGACGTTCGCAGGCATGTCGAAACGAGCGGAGGAAGAGATTGTCGTCGCCTGCCCACTCTGGTGGGCAACCGTCCACGCGATACTCCGGCGCGAGTTCAACGCGAAACCTGTTTGCGAGACCAAGCGCGAGTCCGAGACAGTCGAACCCCGGTCCAAGATTGGCGCTTGTCGCGGGAACTACTATTTCGATCATGGTGAGCTCCTCGCGAACGCGGCAAGAGAGGGCACGAGAGTCGCGTCTTCGGCGACCGCGGTGTGCAAAATCTTCGTGTGTTCGAGCGCTGCGATAGCCTTTGGCATGGGCTTCCCCGTAATCGCCGAAAGCTGTCTAGCCAGCTCCAGATCTTCACCTGCTTTGAAAGTCGCTGGCGAAAGTCCCTGCAGCGCCGAGAGACAGGGAATCGGAAATTTAAAGGGGCTGGCTGTAGCCGCTACCACAACGGGAACAGCTACGTGTTCGGAGCCGCCGCGCCACTGTTTGTGGGCGACCTCGCAGGCGACCGCCGTGTGGGGATCGACGAGCACGCCATGCTCCTGCCACATGTGTCGGATCATCGCGATCGTCGCGCCATCGTCTGCCCACCCGGCTGAAAAATCGCTGATGCGCGCGCGGTGTGCGCTCGTTAGCTCGAATCGACCGACGGTCTCGAATTCGCGCATGAGTTCGGCGGTGCGCGCCGCGGCCACGGCGGCATCTTTCCCATGGGTGTGGTAAAGCAGCCGCTCCAGATTGCTCGACACCAGAATGTCCATCGAAGGGCTCAGTGTCTTCGAAAATTCCCTATGCCGATCGTAGACACCTGTGGTGAAGAAATCGTGCAGTATTTTATTTGAATTTGAGGCGCACACGAGCCGGCGGATCGGTAAACCCATCAATTTTGCGTATTTCGCGGCGAGAATGTCGCCGAAGTTTCCGCTCGGCACGACGACATCGAAGCTGCCTTCGGGCTCGATAACGCCTGAAAACCGAAGATCGCGCCATGCCTTCACATAATACACAATTTGCGGCAGCAGTCTTCCTATGTTGATGGAGTTGGCTGAGCTGAGGCGAATACCCTTGAATGGCGAGTCGCTCGCGGAAGCGGTTTGGAATATGCGCTTTACCGCACGCTGTGCGTCGTCGAAATTGCCGCGAAGGCCAGTAACGAATCGGCCTTCTCTCGGAACGGAGGTCATCTGGAGCCTTTGAATCTCGCTCGTGCCTTCGGAAGGATAGATGACGGCGATCCTGATCCCCTGTTGCCCACCGAGCCCAGCGAGCGCGGCGGATCCTGTGTCGCCTGAGGTGGCGGTGAGTATCAGCACGGGTTCGCGGACTCCCCGTTTATCGAGGCTCACGCGGAGCACGTCGCCGAGGAGACTGAGCGCGATGTCCTTGAACGCGCAGGTCTTGCCATGGAAGAGCTCAAGGAGAAAAAGCGGAGCACCCTCGCCAACGCCACGCTCGAGGGGTCTGACCCCGCCAGCTGATCTTTCGCCGGTTTCTCCAGGCTCAAGCGAGCCTGCGGGAACGAGCGGCGCGATTTCGGGCACAGTGAAATTCGCGCGCCCGCCGTCGGTCGAATAGGCTTTTGCAAGGAGAGGGCGAAGTTCGGTTTCGCTCCAGTCGAAATAGGGCGACATCACGAGCCAGGCGAGATCGGCGTAGGTCAGCTTCGGTTCGAATCGCGCCTCGGGGCGAAGGGCGGGGATATGCGAAGGAACAAAGAGGCCGCCGTCTTCTGGCATGCCTTGGACGATCGCATCGGCGATATCCCTTGAAATGCCCGCATTTCGTGTACTTGTGTAGCGAACTTCCATGACCATGAGCATATAGGACTCGGGAATATGAGAAAAGCCCGCTCCGAGGTGGAACGGGCTTTAGCTTTGGAGATCGATGAAAAAGTCAGCCTGATGTTTGCGGTGTCAGGCTATCAGTTCCATACATTCGTTACACGTTGTTGAAGTCGAGCGGCACCGAGGCGTCGCGTTTTCCGAGTTCGATATTCAGCATAAAGAGCCCCTGCGCGGAATTGCCGAGGAGATCGATGTTCTGGAGGATCTCGGAAGCATTTTTCTCTTCCTCGATCTGCTCGCCGATGTACCACTGCGCGAGCGACTGAGTGGCATAGTCTTTTTCCGCGATGGCGAGATCCATGATCTCTCTGATGCTGGCCGTGACTCCCTGCTCATGAGCCAACACGTGCTGAAAGAGCGGTTTAACCTCTTTTTCCTTGAACTCCGGCACTTCGATCGCGCGATACGTCACGGTCGCGTTTTGGTCGTGAAGGTAGGACGCGAATTTCATCGCGTGGAACATCTCTTCGTGGTACTGCACGGTGAGCCACTTCCCAATGCCCGAATAGCCGAACTCTTTCATCTTGGCGGCCATGGAAAGATAGAGATATGCCGACGCCATTTCGCGGTTGATTTGAAGATTGATTCGATCGATCATTTTCTGTGAAAGCATTATATTCCTCCAGTTATTAACTTTATTATACGCGAATACATCGCTTGCAGTATTAATATAGTCAATTTGAAGGCTGGGGGCAAAAAGGCCTCGCCGCGATACGGCTCCGCGAACTATGCGTGGCTCGATAGCTCGGCGTGGCGGAAGCAATCGACCAGATGATCGTTGACAATCCCTATGGCCTGTAGGTGCGCATAGATGGTCACTGAGCCGACAAAAGCAAAGCCCTTTCCGCGAAGTTCGTCGCTGATGGTGTCGGAGAGCGTGGTGCTCACTGGTATCTGAGAGACGTCGTTCCAGTGATTTACGATTGGCGCATTATCGGTGAAGTGCCAGATCCAAGAATCAAAGGAGCCATAGTTCTCCTGAATGTTGAGGAACGCGTTAGCGTTCTTGATTGCCGCTTCCAGTTTTCTCCTGTTGCGGATGAGCCCGGGATTTTCGAGAAGACGCTCGACATCTTCGTTCGAGAAGTATGCGACTGTTTTTGGATCGAAATTGGCAAATGCGCGGCGGTATGCTTCTCGCTTGTAGAGAACTGTTCGCCACGACAGACCAGCTTGCTGAGTCTCGAGCAGCAAGAATTCGAAGTGAGTGCGCTCGTCGTGGACGGGCGAACCCCACTCTTCATCGTGATACCGCACATAGATCGGGTCATCTCCGCACCAGGGACATCTCTTCATGCTAAACATACTATCATGGTTGCGTAATCTTTGTATTGATTTCAGAGTATAAGTCCATATAATGAATGATATACGACCGCGTATTTCGCATTAAAAATTATCTAGCGCGGTTATGGAGGCCAAGATGAAAAAATCCAAAATGGTAGTGGTAGCGCTTATGATGGCGCTTCTCGCGGTCACTGGCGCTTTTGCGCAGAATGTCGCGAGCGATGTGCATGTCGACAAAGGCGATATGATGGTTCTCGGTGGAATTGGTTACTGGTGGGGCGGCTTCGGCGTGAGCGGTGGCGTCGAGCTGATGCTGCAGAAATTCAACATTCCAGGGTTCCCACTTACGATGGGCGTTATGGCCCTGGCGGATTTAGGCTTTAATGGAAGCGGAGTCGGACTCTCCGCGGCGGGAATGGCAACCCTCCACTGGGGTTTGAAGGCGTATAAAGAGTTGCCGGAATTCCTCCAGAAATTTGACTGGTACCTTGGCTTGGGTGTTGGAGCTGGAATTATACCATTTGGAATTGGCATCTCCTCAGGTGGTGGAACTTCCTATTATTTCAGCGACAAGCTCGCGATCGACGCACACAGTTTCTATGTGTATGAATTTGGAGGTGGTGGTTCTGATGTCGGCGCCACAATCGGCATTCGCCTCAAACTGTAGTTTTTTAGCATTCTGAAAATATACGATCAGGCGGCTCGCTCCGCGAGCCGCCTTTTTTGCTGCCTTGGCAGTGCGGTTTTGGTAGAGCGGCCTAGCCTTACGGCTTTTTATTGCGGCGCGATGAGCACGCCTGCCCTGAACGCCACCGAGAAGATTTTTGAGCCCGAATAGCTGGCGAATATGCTCATGGTGGCGGGAGCGAGTCCAAACGCCCGCGCTTCAAAAGAAAAGGACATGCCTGCCGCCCAATCGCTGAGGGAAAAGTTCTGGCTCACCGCGCTGCTCCAGCGCGTATCAAAAAACGGTCCAAGCTTGAACTTCCTCAGAAGCACGGCTTCCGCGAGATCGAGACACCAATTCTGCGGAGCGAAGGCGAGTTCCACGTTGGTGACGAAGCTCGCGAGCGCGTCTCCCCTGGGCGCGTTGCTGCGGAATCCATCGAGGCTGTCCTGCGCGAATTCCTGACTATTGAGAGAAATTTTAGTGAACGCGCGGATGCCAGGACTCAGCCACATCGATTCGAGTCCTGTCATAAGCGATCCTTCAATCCCGCACGAAACCTGGCTCGAGGTTGAATTCTCAGCGAATCCTCCAGCATCCAGCGAGTACCAAGGCAGAACGCGCTTTTCCCCGGAGAAAAAGTCGCTATAGAGTGATGAATGAAAGAGTGCTGAGCTCTTCCACTCCGCGAATGCCCCGCTCATATTCAGCAGCGCCTCTCCTCCGATTTTAAAACCCAATTTCGCGTTCCCTCGCGACACGATATTCTGAGCACGCGCCGATAGTTCCCAATAGGTGGGGTCGTGCTCCAGAATATACATCGACCCATAGCTTCCCCAGAGTCGGCCAGTAATTTTCGCGTTGAAGCCCGCCACAGGGTTTATCTCGAAAGTACTTTCGAGGGCCCAATCTTTATTGGGCTCGGGTTTAATCGAAGCGAAATACCCCACCGAAGTTCGGATCTTATCGATATTGACCACGCACGACGCCCCCGCGCGCGTTTCGGCTCCTGTTTCACCAATTGAGGCCACATAGGTTTTAAAAGGCTTGAATACAGGCACGCCGCGCAGCGCAAACGAGCTCGATGGCATGAAACCGCTTCGGAGTTTCCGCAGATTCTCCACGAGTTTTTCGTGGATGGACCGCCGATCGGCAAAAAAGTTCGCTTGCGGTAGGTTCTCAAGGAGCGAACGCGCGTCGGGATTCAAGGCTTCCAGGGCCGCTGCCGCGCTCGACTCTCCCTTTTTAATGATGAGCTCCGGGTCGCTGAACTGCATGTAAGAAAGGGTTTCGACATCATTTCTGATTACAAATGCCTTGGATTGTTCGATCTGTTCCATGCCGGAGCGGGTTTTCCCAATGTCGACCGCGCGGTTGAGAACGGTGATAGGACTCGAAAAATTGGTAATCCGATCGTAGAACGCGGTTGAAATGATCAATCTATCGCTAAATTCGAGCGCTGGTTCCACGGGCGCGATCGTCGCGGCCCCGGCATCGATCAGCGAGTATTGGCTGAAACTCTGAGGCTCAATAATCGCGGGCATCGCAAAGGCGCCTGTCATCGCGCGATCGAAGGGGCCCTGGGCGATCCATACTTGCTGACGAGACTTCAAATCCTCCGCGGTCACAATGATGGGAATGGTTGTACGCGATATGTCGACATCGCCGACAATCGCGCGGATGGTCGCTCGCAGCGCCGCCACATTGATGAGACCGCCATTCGTTGGGATGACGATGTTGAAGTAGGACTCGAGGGGGAGCTCTCGTATGAGGAGCTGAATGTCATCTGGCGAAAAGCCCTCAGCGTAAAGCATTCCGACAATCGCTCCCATCGAGTTTGCCACGATAAAATCGGGATATATATTCGCCGCTTCGAGCGCTCGAAGGACGCCGATGTGAGCGTACGCCCGCGCGGAACCTCCGCAAAGCACGAGTCCGAGGGGCGCCCGCGCGCCGCTGGTCTGCGGTGTCCGCGCGCGCAGTCTCGCCGAAAAGGAATCTTCGCCCAAGAAAATTGGCTCGATGATGTTGCGGAGCGGATCGCCCTTAGGGAAGGCCAGGCTGAAAGATTCTGAGATTGCTGATTGGGCCGCGGATGTGGGTGAAGCCGACTGACCTATGAGGGGCGAAGCCATCGATACAAGTACCACGAAGATAATGCATGAGCGAATTCGGTTTCGAGATGAGAGCTCCGCTGTTCTCACCCTTCTACTATACAGTGGCGCGTGAGGTGGACGAAAGTGGAATGTTCGATCGAAGGCGGGAAATGAATCGCGTCGTATCGCACCTCGACATCGCTCAATGTAATTCGTTATCATTTTAGCATGATACTTAGAGACGAAGACGCCGAGGATACTTACTGTCACCACTTCAATAGTGTTCAAAGCCAGTGCGCCGTAAGGCTCCACTCGCGAGAGGCACACGATGCTTACTGAGATTATCGTGCTCCTCGCGCTCGTGCTTCTCAACGCTTTTTTTTCGCTCTCGGAAATGGCCCTCGTTTCATCTCGAAAAGTCAGGCTGAAAACGGAAGCCGACAAAGGCACTCCTGGCTACAGGCTCGCGCTCCGAACACGGGAGTCCCCGAGTCGCTATCTTTCGACAATTCAAGTCGCGATCACGCTGATCGGCATCCTCATGGGTACGGTGAGCGGCACTTCATTTTCGCAGTGGCTCGCCCGCCATCTCACGCAGTGGCATGTTGCGGAGAAGTATGCGTCTATGCTCTCGGTGGCCATCGTCGTGCTGGCGATCACTGTTATCTCCGTGGTGCTCGGAGAACTCGTCCCTAAATCTATCGCGCTCAACAATCCCGAGCACATTGTCGGGCTTACGATTCGGCCGATGCACGCGCTCAGCATCATATTTTTCCCCATCGTGAAATTCCTTTCCTCGATGACCGATGGTCTCATGAAGCTCTTTGGATTTTCCCGCCGAGCAGAATCGGCGATCACGCCTGAGGAAGTGAAAATTCTTGTCGAACAGGGCGAGAAGTCGGGCATGTTCGAGGCCGCGGAGCGGGAGATGGTGGAAGAGGTGCTGAGCTTGGACGATCGGCGGGTCACGCTCTTTATGACGCCGAGAACGGATGTAATCGCGCTCGATACTGAAGATTCGAGAGACAAGAACATTCGATCGATCATTGAGCACTCAGAGTTCGGATTTTTGCCTGTAGGTGAAGGCGATCTCGATCATATTAAAGGCATGCTCGAGGTAAAGCAGGCGTTGCGCCAGCTCGCCGAGAGTCACTTTGTGAGCGTCGAGGCATGCATGGAACAGCCAGTCATGATCCCTGAGACATTCTCAGGCCTTCAGGCGCTGGGGATTCTCCGCGACGCGAAGAAGTCTGCCGGTCTCATTGTCGATGAGTTCGGCGGGATCTCGGGTTTGGTCACTGTCGGCGATCTTCTGGAAGCTGTCGCGAGCTTTTCTGAGGAAGAGAAAAACGAGGTTCCGGAAATTCTGAGGCGAAGCGACGGTTCGTATCTTGTGGATGGTTCGATGCCTATCGATGAATTCTCAGCGCATATTGGGATGGGACCTGACCTCATTTCGGGCGAAGACTACGATACAGTGGCGGGATTTGTCCTGCACTGCGCGGGGTCGATTCCCAAGGCGGGCGATGTGATAGAGTGGCCGCCGCTTCGGATCGAAGTTGTCGATATGGATGGAAAGCGGATCGACAAGGTGCTGGTGAGCAGGACTGAAGTGGTGATCGACGAGCGACACTAGATGCGCGAAGCGAACCAACGGTGCACAGGCGCGTCTTTGAGGAGCTCTGGATGGAAGGTCGCCGCGATGATGGCCTTGTCGCGCACCATTACGGTTTCGCCATTACAGGTCGCAAGCGATTCGACGCTGGGTCCGAGAGCGACGATTTTAGGCGCGCGGATAAAGACTCCCTCAATTGTACCTATTTCGGGAATGTGCGTTTTAACGGGGGCGCGAAAGCTGTCGACTTGGCGGCCGTACGCGTTTCTTCGCACCGTGATATCGAGCACGCCGAGTTTTGTCTGAGAACTTCCCTCAATATTTTTCGCGATGAGAATGAGACCTGCGCAGGTCGCGAGTATAGGCATACCAGCCTCGATACGGGTCTTGAGCGCCTCGAACATGCTAAAGCGCTCGAGGAGCATGCCCATCACGGTGCTCTCGCCACCAGGGATGATGAGTGCGTCAACCGATTCAAGCTCGGTAAGGCGACGTACTTCGACGATACGTTCCAGCTCGACGCCCGCACGCGCGAGGGCCTTGCCGTGAGCCTCATAATCTCCTTGAAACGCGAGAAGTCCGATGCGCGATTCGCTCACCAGCCTCTCCCGGCTATCTTCTGGTTGTCGGCGAGCTCGTCGAGCCCGATTCCCACCATGGGTTCGCCAAGGTTTTCGGAGATCTCGGCGAGTATTTTCGCGTCTTTGTAGTGGACCACCGCCGAAACGATAGCTTTTGCGCGCAACTCGGGGTTCCCGGACTTGAAAATGCCAGATCCAACGAAAACCGACTCAGCGCCGAGCTGCATCATCAGCGCCGCGTCCGCTGGCGTGGCAACTCCGCCCGCCGAAAAATTCGGCACCGGGAGCTTGCCTGTTGTGGCGACTTCCCACACGAGTTCGAAGGGGGCGCCGAGCTCTTTGGCCGCGGTCATAAGCTCCTCTTTGGGGAGGCTCGCGAGGCGCGTGATGCCGTCGCGGACCGTGCGCATGTGGCGCACCGCCTCGATAATGTCGCCGGTGCCGGCCTCACCCTTGGTGCGGATCATCGCGGCGCCTTCGCCGATTCGCCTGAGCGCTTCGCCAAGGTCGCGGCAGCCGCACACGAAGGGTACCTTGAAGTTCATTTTCAGCACGTGGAAGCGGTCGTCGGCTGGCGTGAGAACCTCGGATTCATCGATGAAGTCGACGCCGAGGGCCTCGAGAATCTGCGCTTCCGCGAAATGCCCGATGCGGCACTTCGCCATGACGGGAATCGAGACCGCGTCCTGGATCTCTTTGATAATCTTCGGATCCGACATACGGGCTACGCCGCCTTGGGCTCTGATGTCCGCGGGAACGCGTTCGAGCGCCATGACAGCGCACGCGCCCGCTTTTTCGGCGATCTTTGCCTGCGCCGCGTTGGTAACGTCCATAATGACACCGCCCTTGAGCATCTCCGCGAGTCCCACATTGATGTGCCACTGTTCGCTCTGACGGCTTGACCAGAGATTCATTTCCATATCGTTATCTCCTCGCTATTCGCTGTGTGGAAGGAATTTGCCACGTTGCGTTCGCACCTGCATACACTAGCGAAAAACAATATATTGCGCAAGGCGGCGGGCTTTTTGGATCAAGCCCGACATGGTATCATTTTTGCCATGAAAATCATGGTTACCGGGGCGTCAGGGCTTGTGGGGCGATCGCTCATGAAGATGTTGACAGATTCGCGCGAGCACGAAGTTCGCGGACTCGCGTTTTCCAGGGCGCGGCCGCCACTTGAGAGGCTCGATTTGACCGACGAGGTCGAGGTCGCGCGCTACTTTGAGCGAGAGGCGCCCGAGGTTGTAGTACACTTGGCTGCCGAACGCCGCCCTGATATCGTCGACAAAGATTTGCGGCGCGCGCGGGCGATCAATGTCGAGGCCACGAGGATTTTGGCGCGGCAGTGCGCCGCGCGCGGAGCCTTTCTGCTCCTCGTTTCGACCGACTACGTGTTCGATGGCACCAACCCGCCGTATTTTCCCGATTCTCCGGTAAATCCGCTCAATGAGTACGGAAAAATGAAACTCGAGTCCGAGCTGGCTGCAGAGGCGGCGCTCGGCGCGTCTGTTGGAGTCGCGGCATCACTTGGAGCGGCGGCCGAACCAGGAGGCGCGGCATCACCTGGAGCGGCGGCTGCCCGCGCGCGTCCCGTTGGCGCGGGGCGTGGCGAACCATCGTCTGCCAGCGCGCGCCCCATTGATCGCGCCATTATGGATGCAGCGCACAGAGAACCATTGGGCGCTGCCCGCCCATCCGGCGCGGTGCTCCGCATCTCCATTCTCTACGGACCTGTAGAATCGCTCAAAGAATCCGCTGTAACTGAAGTCGCCATCGCGCTCAAGACCGCAACGCCGCGTCTCACCGATGACTGGGCCAATCGATACCCCCTCCATGTCGATGACGTATCGAGCGCGCTTCTGGCCATCGTGAACGCGTACGGGCGCGATCCTGCTTCGATCGCGAAATTCGGTGCTTTTCCCCGCTTTTTACTTTCGGGCTTTCCTTCCTACACGAAGTACGACATGGTGAATATCATGGCAAAATCCCTCGGTATCGACGCGAGCCATATCTAACCCGACCCGAATCCGCCCTAAGGAGCTCCTCGCCCCCGCGACTGCCGCATGGACACCTCGCGCCTCGAATCGCTAGGGTGGAAGCAGCAAAAAATGCTTCCAGCTGAGATCGGTCCGATCCTGAAGCCGTTTTTTTAGGGTAGATTGGGGCTGGCGCCGATGAATGCGCTGAAAGGAATTCACTCTTCGAGATCGAAGATCTTCCCTGGATTCATGATGTCCATGGGATCCAGCGCGCGCTTGATCGCCTTGAGCATGCCAAGCTCGACAGGACTCATGAACCGCTTCATGTACGACTTTCGCTTGATCCCGATACCGTGTTCTCCGGATATCTTCCCGCCGAGCGCCGCAATCGCTTCATAGAGCTCGATGAGCGCTTTCGGTTCGATACGTTTCCACTCTTCCATCGGCATTTCCGGATCCTTGACGAGTGTGGCGTGGAGGTTGCCGTCACCTGCGTGGCCGTAACAGGGAATGGTAATGCCATACCGCGCTCCGATGCGATCAAGTTCAGGAATTACCGAGGGGATGGAGGCGGGGGGAACCACAATGTCTTCGAGGCTCTGCACGGGGCAATACACTTTGAACGCTTCTGCGATGTTCCTGCGGATTGACCACAGTCGCTCCTGCGTGGTGCGGTTGTCCGCCACATACACTTCTATCGCTCCCTGCGATACGCAGAGATCGCCGACACTTTCAGCATCTCGCTCGACATGCGCGGCATCTCCGCCATCCATCTCGATAAGGAGCATTGCGCCGCACTCGGCATAGGAGAGTGTTTCGTTGAGATACGCGCACGATGTTTCGACACTTCTGCGATCCATGAACTCGATCGCGGTGGGAATGAGCCCTTTTGAGAGTATGACCGGCACTGATGAGATCGCTTCCTGCGGGCTTCGATACAGTACGAGAAGGTCGGATTTTGCGGTTGGAAGCCCAATAAGCTTGATGATGGCCGCAGTGACAATGCCGAGAGTGCCCTCCGAACCAACGATAAGGTGGACGAGATCGTAGCCGGTCACATCCTTCGCGAGTTTGCCGCCAAGCCATACCACTTCTCCGCTCGGTGTGACGAGTTCGAGACCGAGTATGTAACGAGAAGTAACCCCGTATTTAATGGCCTTCCCGCCTCCGGCATTTTCGGCGATGTTGCCACCAAGCGTGCACGTTTCCAGGCTCATGGGGTATCCGGCGTAGAAAAGGCCTCTCTCTTTGACTAGATTGTTGATCTCATTGGTGACAATGCCTGTTTCGACGGTCATCGTCATGTTGTCGTAATCGATTTCGCGTACGCGATTCATCTTCTCGAGGGAGAGGACTATTCCTCCGAAAATCGGAATTGCTCCACCCGAAAGCCCACTTCCCGCCCCCCGCGGAGTGATAGGCACTGAGTTTCGATTCGCGAATTTGACGATCTCCGCAACCTCCGACGCTGTCTGAGGTGTCACGGCAACCTCGGGCATGCGGCCATACTCTTCCCGCGATGTCTCATCGTGACTGAACCCATCGAGCTTCAGAGGGTCGAGTATCACATTGCGCTCACCGGCGATCCGTACGAGCTCCGCGATCATTTCGTGTGTGATTCGATTATAGATCATGGTACCGCTCCTTAAGGGCTTCGGTGAGTCTCGGAAGAATCTCGAAGAGATCGCCTACAATCGCCAGATCGGCGACCGCGTGGATGGGAGCTTCCGGATCGGTGTTGATCGAAATGATGGTCTTGGCGGTGCGGATACCGGCAAGGTGCTGTATGGCGCCTGATATGCCCGCGCAAATATACATTTCAGGCGAAATAGTTTTTCCGCTGAGTCCAACCTGGTGAGGGTAGGAAATCCAGCCCCTGTCCACCGCCTCGCGGCTCGCTCCGGTAGCGGCCCCGAGCGCTTCCGCGAGTTCCCGCACAAGCTTGAAATTTTCGCCTTTCTTGAGTCCCCGGCCTCCAGAGACAACAATGCGTGCGCCTTCCAGATTCTCAAAGTCCTTCGTATTGCGCTCGAACCCAAGAACTTCTACTGCCTGAACTTTGCTATTCTGATCGGGCCTGCACGTGATGCGTCTCAAGGTTCCTTGCCGCTGGCTGTCGGGATGGAGGGGGCGCATGGAGTGAGGCCTTACTGTCGCCATTTGCGGGAGGTACGCGCCTGTCTTGATTGTAGCCATGATGTTGCCCCCTATTGCGGGGCGAGTTTGCAGAAGCAAGCCTGTCGTATCTTCGATAGCGAGTTCGGTGCAGTCCGCCGTGAGTCCCGTTCGCAGCTTGATGGCGAGATACGGCATCAGCGTGCGGCCGCTGCTCGTCGCCGCCGCGAGGATGACTTCCGGCTTCATCTGCGCTGCGCTGCGAGCGATCGCTTCCGCCCACGGCTGACACACAAAGGCGCCAAACTGTGCCCCCTCTAGCGTTATCACATGATCCGCGCCGTATGCGACGAGTGTCTTCGCGTCACTGAGGGCGAAATTCGGTGTCGGAAACACCGCGACCAGCGAGGCACCTCGGGTATCGGCGAGCGGCCGCGCTCGCGCGAGGAGCTCAAACGCGATCGGATCAAGCGAGCCGCCGCGCCTCTCGGCAAGAATCCAGAACTCAGGGGCGCGTTTCCCCGGCGATTGCGCCGGATCCTCCACCACCTCAGAACGTTCCACAACACGCTGTGATTGGCGAAGCGCGCCCGCCAGAGCCGCAGGCTCTGGATCTGTTGCGCCTACGCCGCCCTTTTCGGCGAGCAGCGCAATAATCCGGTCGACCGCGGCATCGATTCCCTGTTCGTCCGTGGCGAGAATCCGCTCACCATTGCGCGCGACCTTTGGGTAAAAAATCTTGACAACGCGGGTGGGAGAGCCCGCTAACCCTACCGAGCCGCCCTCAAACCCGAGATCCGCCGCGCCTCGGCGCGCAATCTCCGCGGCTCTGGCGCGCTTCTTGCCGCGCAGGGTCGGCAAGCGCGGCGAGGCGATTTCCTTCACCACCGTCACAAGACAAGGGAGCCGGACACGGACAGCCTGATACCCCTCTTCCGTGAACCTCCGCGCGATCACTGAGAGACACTCGCTTCCTCCTTCCACAGCGGGTTCCTCCATTTGCAGCGAGCTGGCGTAGGTTATCGCGGGTATTCCGAGCCAGGACGCCACCGCTGGACCGACCTGCCCCGTATCCCCATCGGTGGCCCGCTCCCCCGAGAGAATGAGATCAACCTTTCCCGCTTCCTCGATAGCCTTCGCGAGTACCCGCGACGTCGCCCAAGTATCCGAACCGGCAAAAGCCCGATCCGTCAAAAGCGTCGCGTCGTCGCACCCCATCGAGAGTGCCTCCCTCAATGCCCGTTCCGAGTCCGGCGGCCCCATGGAAATCACCCGCACATGCGCGCCATGCTGTTCCTTCAGCGCGAGAGCCTTCTCAATCGCATACAGATCGAGCGGATTGATAATGCTTTCCTGGCCGGAGCGAATCATCGTGCCGGTCTCGGGATCCATCTTCACCTTATCTGTTTCCGGCACTTGTTTGACGAGGACGAGAATATTCACGAAATCCTCCAATGTATGGCGACTTCAAATAGGGCGCCCGTACAAAAGTAGCTGGCCTCCCATGGGAAACCAGCTACTTTATAGGTTCGTCATTTCCCATAGTATGGGGGACATTTGAATCACGAGAGATTTACGATCAGCACATCAGGATTTTGTATCAGCGCGATTCGATAATCATCATTCGATACCGCGATCGCTTCCCGCACCGCTTCTTCGGCTTTTTTAAAGAGCCTGATCTTCAATTTTGCCGCGACCTCGTCGCTGATCCCTGTTGATACCAGGAATATTTTTATATCTCTTAGGAATGTCGCGAGAAACTGGACAGCCCACTGGTCGTCAAAAACCTTGTTGGAAGCCAGATTCTGAAGAATTTCATTAGGGGTATTAAATTTGG
>JAKALZ010000001.1 GCA_021813065.1 bacterium | reverse complement strand
CCGATCTCCGCAGGCGGCAATAGGCCTGTTTTGGCGCTGAGCGCCGAGCGTTTTGAAGATGTTATTAAGAATACGCGCGCAAAGGGGCAGGAAGGATGGGCATCGCGCATCAAGGCGGTGCGCGACCTCCTGCGCAACGGGAAGTACAAACCTGCGGGTCGAGCAAAACCTTCAAGCGAGTATCTGTTCGCCGCGGCGCTGGCGGGCGAATTCCCGAGCGTGAATTTTTTCGTTGATGCGGTCAATCTGGCGAGCCTCAAGTATATGTATCCCATGAGCATTTTTGACGCGGATCGAGCTGGCCCGAAGCTCGTATGCAGGCTCGGCGCGCCTGGTGAACGCTACGTATTCAACAGCGGCGGACAGGAGATCGATGTCGAGGATCTGATCTGCGTGTGCGCGCGGACGCTGAAGATTGCCACGACGGAGGGCGCGGCTGGTGCTGCGGAAGAGGGCGACATGGTCAGCGCGCGGGGCGTGCCCATCGTCAATCCTGTGCGCGACTCGATGGCGACGAAGCTCTTCGAGGGCGCGAGAAACGCGGTGGTGGCGATCTACGCGCCCGACGGACCGGAAGGAGCCGACCTGGAGGCAGCTGCGGCCGATGTCGCCCGATGGTGCGGCACCGCCTGTGCGCGAACCGAAACTCGACTCGCTTCCTTGCCATAATTGCCACTATTGCATAGTATTGCGAGCCATGAAGATTCTGAGCGCGAGTGAGACTGATCTCGAGACCGCGGCGCGCGCCCTGCGCGAAGGCAAACTCGTCGCGATACCGACCGAGACGGTCTATGGGCTCGGCGCGAACGCCTTCGACGAGCGGGCGGTGGCGCGCGTGTTCGAGGCAAAGGCGCGCCCCACCTTCGACCCCCTCATCGTGCACATCGCGCGAACTGAAGATGTTCGCCAGGTCGCCCGCGAAGTTCCCGAGAGAGCCCTCGCGCTGGCGCGCGCGCTGTGGCCCGGTCCTCTCACGATGATCCTTCCGAAAAAGCCCGAAGTTCCCGATATCGTGACCGCTGGTCTCGACACGGTCGCGGTGCGGTTTCCGAGCCACCCCGTAGCGCAACACATTATCGAGCTCGCGGGCATTCCTGTCGCCGCGCCAAGCGCCAATCCCTTCGGATACATTTCCCCGACGACCGCGGCGCATGTCGCCGCCATGCTCGGCGACAGGATCGACTTCATAGTCGATGGCGGACCCTGCGATGTAGGTGTCGAGTCGACGGTACTCGATCTGACCGGAAGAGAACCTGTGCTTCTGCGCGCGGGCGGCATGCCCCTTGAGCGCATCGAGGCGGTGGTCGGCCCTGTGCGCATCCCGCCGCGCCAAGCGGCGACCGTTGGCGCGGCGTCGCTTGCGAGCCCCGGGCAGACACTCAGCCACTACGCGCCATCAACCCCGCTCTATCTCTTTGAATTGGGGAGCCTGCCGGGCGCGCTTGCGGGTGCTGCCATGCCTCACCCATCGCTCGCGCTCGTGTACGATTCGCAGCGCGCCGCCGTCCTCGAGTCGACAGGTCGCTTCGACGAGGTTGTCGCTCTCTCGCCGGGCGGGAATCTGGGTGAAGCGGCGGCGCGCCTCTTTTCGCTTCTACACAGCTTTGACGCGCGGCACTTCGAGGCGATCTACGCTGAGCGCGTTCCCGAAGAGGGGCTTGGGCGGGCGATCAACGACCGCCTGTTCAGGGCGTCGAAGAAGTAGGGGCGGGCGGATTTGAGGGCGCGTTCGAGGGTGGGTTCGAAGGCAGAGTCGCGGGCGGAGCCGCAGTCGGCGCCGTGGCTGGAACGCTGATCGCGGGCGCCGCCGGCGTACCATTTGAGGGCAGCGGGACCGCCGCCGCGGGCAGCGGCTTCACTCCATAGATGAAATCGAGCATATCCTTCGCTGAAATTCCATAATAGAGCTTCCCATACGTGATGGCGGCCGCCGTGATGTTCTTCGTATACTGACGCGGCTCCTCCACGGGGTACATTTCGATCAGAATATCATCGTCGATCGAACCCCAGTCGCGCACCCACTGCGCCATGCGCCCGGGCCCGGCGTTGTAGGCCGCAATCGCGCGCGTCGGATCGGCGTTGAATCGCTGCAGCATATAGCCGAAATAGGTGAATCCGATCGTGAGATTGTCTTCGGGATTGAAGAGCGTGTACTGCGGCATCTTGAGGCCGCGCGCCGTTTCGGCGGCCGTTCCCGGCAACAGCTGGCTCAGTCCCATCGCGCCGGATTTTGAGACCGCCCGCTGGTTAAAGAGACTCTCCGAGCGCACCACTGCGTATGCGAGCGGTTCGGCGATGTTTCTTGGTTCCGTGAGCCCGGCAAAGTGTTCGGGCCAAGCGCGCGGGTAGAGGAGCGCGTAACTGAGCTCGGGTTTTGTCGCCGTTTTGCGGTTGAGCGCCTCGCGGCCGATGCGCAGCGCCGGATAGTACTGCTCATGCTGGATGAATTTCATCGCGAGCCACATGAGGGCATCGGCGGAGAAGGGAGAGAGCGCGGCGATCTGGTTCGCGGCAAGCGACTCTAGCCCATAGTCGAGCGACTGGCCAATAAAATCGAGCATTTCTTTGAGGCTGTCGTCGCTCACAGGCGGAGTCTGCGCGCTTGGGAAGAGTCGCGCGATAGCTGATGCAATATCGAAGTCTGGTCCGAGCGTAGGAACGCTGGCGAGAAAAGGCGGATCGATTCCCAGGCGCCAGGCCGCGAGCGTGCGGTAGTGTTCTTCGATGCCGTTTTCTCGAAGGAGGGCGCGGTAGTAGAGCGCCGCGGCGGTGGCTGAGGTAGCCTGGGGCATAGGTGAGGCCGATGGCGAATTTGGGAGCACGGAGGGCGCGTTCGTCGCGGGTGCGACAGATTGAGTGGGTATCGCGGGTGCGGCGGATGCGGCCAAGGAACCCGATGTTTGGGCCATCGATGTGTCAGGGTTGAGCCATTTCCAAAAATCGCTGTCGGATGAGATATCGGGCGATGCCCTGTCCGTTTCGATCAATCTCCCGGACAGGTAGAGCAGGGGGCCGCGCATCGCGGTGGTGAGTTTCTGGCTCATGAGCGCGCAGAGCCGCACGATATCGTCCCATGCGCCTTCGCGGAGCAAGCGGCGCATATAGTCGGCGACAATATCTTCGAAATAGGAGGGCTTTTTCCACAGCGCGGAGGCTTGCGTGAGCGCGGCAATCTCAAGCGCGCGCTTCGCGTGGATCGCGTTAGCGTCGTCCTGCCCGAGGTCTCCTAAAAGCGAATCGGTGTCCGCGATCGTGTTCATCGTGATATCGAGCCAATACCAGAGCGCTGAATCGGAATCGCCCGAAGAGAACGCCAGAGGGACAAGCTCGATGTAGATGTTGGCGGCGGTCTGGCTGTCCTTGAGCCCCTGGTACATGCGCGCGAGGTAGAATGCCATCACCCAGGCGTTCTCGGTGGGGATGCGCGCGCGGTCGAGGACCGGCAGGGATGGCGGTGATAAAGGTGGCGCGGATAGCGTGGGTGAGGCAGATGACGCCGAGGCGGTAGCGGCAGGCATGGGAGACGCGGGTGGCGCGGCAGGCGCGCCGCCGATGGAAACGACCGTCTGGGATGGCAGCGTGCCTTGCGCGCCATCGACAGAAGTGGCGGCCTGCGCGGCGGGAACGTCGCTGCTCAATCCAGGCATGCCAAGTGCCGCGCTGAAGAAGGCGATTCCCTGTTGCCACGCTCCCGCGCCATAGAGGCTCTTGCCAAGTTCCGATATCCAGGCGCGCGGCGTGGTCGACGCGGTGAATGACTGAAGAATTGGGGGCACCGCAGCGGTGGCTTCGGCATATTTCTTCTCAGTGGCGGCCGCCCTGAAAAGCGCGAGCGCCGCGAGATCCCTCGGAGCGCCGCTCCACGCCGCGTAGAGCCTGAATATCTTCGCGGTGTAGGAGTCGGGATATGCGGTTTTTATAAAAGGCGGCCCACCTGCGGCCCAACTGTAATCCTGCTGCGAAGCGCGCGCGCCGTACTCCATCCAGGCGAGCTCAGATGCGCGGCTTTTGGCGAGAGAGGGAAGGGCCTTGGCGATCTCAGAGACAAGGCTAAGCGCGCCCTGAAAATTGTTCTGGACATAGAGCGCGTCGTAGAGATCGCGGTACACCGTCCAATCAGCCCCAAATTCCTGAATCCACTCGCGTGCGATCTGAGCGGCTTCCGCGTAGCGGGTTTGACTCGAAAGGAGGTCGTAGAGCGATGTGCCCGCCTCCTGCGCCGCGGGCCCTTTCGCGAAACGAAACGCGATCGAATACATGAATTCCGCGAGCTGCCGCTCCTCATCGCTCAAAGCCCGATCTTTGGCGCGCTGAACCATTTGCTCAGCGGCAAAAAAGAAACCAGAAGGATCACCAGGATCTGTCAGCGTAGGAATGATAAGCGGAATCGGCTGAGGTAGACTGCGCTCCGGCGGCGGCGCGATATTGTCGCTCTGTGGACTAGTGGTTGACACCGGAGGTGGGGTAGCTGGAGGCGCGGTTTCAGGATCGGTCGCGAAGAGGGCTGCGGGAGCGCCAAAAATCAATAGCCCGCAGAGAAGCGCAAAGACTGGTTTCATCGCGATGCCGCTTTCTTTCGCCGTGCCACCGCGACTTGCATCTCCGCACGCTGATCGTAGCGCCTGCCATCGAGATCGCCGTAGAGCTTCACCTCATCGAAACCAACATCGAGGAGCGCACGCCGAATCTCGGTGCCCGAATAGAGGCGGATCGCGAACGAGCGCTCGTAGACAGTGTCGCCCTTGCTCGCCCGCCAGCTGTTTCCGAGTTTCTCCCAATTGCCTACAATGTTGTAGCGAGCACTAACGCTCCATCCATCGCGCTCGAGACACTCCGTTTCGGTGAACGCGCGCGCGGCGGTCTCTTTGCCGATGGTTTCGAGCACAAAAGCGCCCTCCGGCATCAGATTTTCGCGGCAGCGCCTCAGGATTCGCGTATCATCCTCGATATCCTCATTATAGCCAAAACTCGCGCCAAGATTGACGCAGAGCGCGTATTCTTCCAGCCTTTGGAATTCGCGCGCGTCAGCTAGAATGTATTCAATACTGAGCCCCTCGATCGCCGCGCTCTCCTTCGCCGCTTCGAGGTAGCTTGGGGTGAGATCGACACCTGTTACGGAAAAACCGAGACGCGCGAAGGCGAGACTGTGCCGTCCTACACCGCAGCAAAGATCGAGCACGCGAGCAGGAGGGACGGCACCAGTGAGCGCGATGATCCTCTCAACCTCGAGATCCGCGAGATTCCAGCGCGTCTCATCGAACATAAAGGGAGCGAACTCATCCCAGAAACCTTCATCCTGAAACCATTCTTTCACAGCGCACCATAGTCCATGATGAGCGACATCGCGTAGGTCACGACATCCATGTCAAGCTCATCCGCGCAATCGGAGATGAGATCGCGCAACTGACGCCACTCGGAGAGCGTGAGCGGAGTCCCATCGTACTGGTGACGGAGAATCCCGACAAAAGTCGCGATGACCAGCGCCCCGCGCGTCGCGTCCACCCTCAGCATTTCATCCGCGTAGCCTGTTAGAATTTCGATACTCTGACGCGGAAATCCGGGAAGCGCCCGATCGATCGCCCGCTCGATGCATCGGATCGTGGAGTCGTGAGAAGTCACAAGCGAGCCGGCCAGCTCATTCAGCGCGTCGAGCAGATCGTTCATGGCTTTTATTTCGGGCTTCATGGCATATCTCTCCGTTTCTTGTGTCTTTTTTCATTATCGACAGCCTTGCTCCGAGCCTGAACCGCGCATCCACGATTTATGCGGTTCAGAGAAGGACAATTGCCAGCACAATCGCGTCGTACAGCGCGTGCCCCAGGGCGAGCGCGTGAATATCGTACCCCTTGAAGCGGAGCCGCGTGTAGAAGACCGCAAGCGCTCCCGCGAAAGCAATTCCTGAGAATCCCTGCGCATAGTGCGATAGCGCGAAAATGAGGACCGAAACGGTTGCCGCCGTGGGGATCGGCGAACCAACCTCAACGAGCGCGTCGATGAGAAAAAAGCGAAAAAAGAGCTCTTCAGCGTATCCCACCGACAGGCTCGAAAGCAGCATCAGCGGAATAAGCGCCACTGATATGTGACGCCGAAGCGATAAAAGCGGATTTTCGGTGTGGAACAGCATCGATACGACTACGCCGAGACCCGCGCACGCCACGCTCAGTAGCATCACCAAGAGCGCCCCATGGAGCTCGTGTCTTGACGGAAGGCGTTTGAGCGTTTTGAGCCGCTTCGGCGCCCCGGCCATCCGCATCTGCGCGCAGATGTAGAGTATAAAACCGATCCGCACCGCGTTTTTAAGCACACTGACGATAAACCAAAGGGCAGAAAACGCCGAGGGCTCGGGTATCGAGAAAATCACATCTGCCCACACCGTGATGTAGGCGAGAAATATCGCGATGTAGGTTGATAGGCGCTTCGAAGAGAGATCCATCATGGCTGTTTTTCACAATACTCCGAAAAGCAGACTCTGTCATGACTTTTAGGTGGATTTTTATGCGCAAAATTAAAGCGCGATCGCGATTTTCGCGCTTCAGAACAATGATGGGTACCAGGAGATTGTTCGCAACGCATCGAGCCAAAATCAGACTGCGCCACTGGAGGCGAATTTTGGTCCGCCGCGCGTCTCCCGTTAGCGCGTTCGCGCTGGGGATCTGGGGCGGATTGGCGCTGTTGGCATGCGTGTCTTCTGCGGAGAGCGCGGCTGAAACCGTGGACATTCTATTGATTGGATTCGCGCTCGCGGTGGGAGCGTTGGCGATCAGCCTTAGCGCGCTGACTTTCGGCAAGGACAGCTCTCGCGCCGCTTCTCTTATCCTCGCGGGAGCGCTCTGCGGCGGGCTCGCGACAGCGGCGGCCATCTCGCGCTACCAAACGCAGCGCGCCTTGCCCGGCCCAGCCGCGCCAGGCTCGGCGATGAGTCTGCGGGCGCTCGAGGGAGCGCTCGCGATCGATTCGCAGACTACCGCTTCGGGGAACCGACGGCTCGACCTTGAAGTGCGCGCCGCCGAGTGGGAGGGCAAAGGCTGCCGCGTGCGCGCTGAGTGGGGCAGACCCGCCTTTTCAGCGGAAGTGCTCACGGGGCCGATCGCGCGGACGCACGCGGGCACTGCCCTCCGCGTGGCAGCTCTTCGCCCAGGGCCGTTTCTATGGGCCAATAGGGAGGAAGTCGCCACCATTCGACGCGCGGGATACCTTGGCGCCTTCAGGGGAGCACTCTCGGAACGTTTCGCGGAGGACATCCGCGTGTGCGCTGGCCGCGCGGGTCCGCTCGCGCAGGCGCTGCTCCTTGGCGTAAAGGACGAACTCGACGGCGAATACCGGAGCCTGTTTCAGTCTGCGGGATGCGCGCACCTGCTCGCCCTCTCGGGGCAGCACCTCGCTATAATCTGCGCCTTCGCGGCCCTTCTGGGGAATAGAATCTCGCGAAACCCGAAGCTCGTGCGGCGCGTTTCGATCGGTTTCGCGTGGGTTTTCGTGTGGCTCGCGGGGCCTGGTCCTTCGCTGTTGCGGGCTCTCTTCATGCTCAGTGCCTCGGAGATCGCTCGGGCGCTGGATCGCCCGCAATCCGGATTTTCGGTGCTCGCATTGGCCTCCGCGCTCCTCGCGCTCTTCGCTCCGAGCTCGATCAACTCGCTCTCGAGCGTGTTCTCTTTTGGCGCGATGGCGGGACTCATCGGGTTCTCAGCGAAATTCTCCGCATGCTTCAGGCCCTGGCTGCCGAAACCTGTGGCCGACGCGCTGGCGGCGTCGTTCGCGGCAGTCTGCGCCACAGCGCCCATCTCGATTCTCGCCTTTGGCACCTTCGTGCCGGCGGGAATTCTCTCCGCGACCGCCGCCGCCCCTGTGATGCTCGCGTTCATGTGGATCGCGCTCGGAGGAAGCGCCGTTGCCCTCATCGTCCCCTCGATCGCGCTCGTCACACAACCCGCGCTTGAGTTTCTCGAGGGCGCGCTCGTGTCGGTGCTCGAGATGGGCGCGTGGTTCCCCTCGCTTGCGGTCGGCGAAACCGCGCTCGCCCGATTCGGGGTTGTCGCGGTGATTGCCACGCTCGCGGCCCTCCTTTATGCTGTGCGTCGGACAAGGTCGAGGGTGGCTCACGCTCGCCTGGAGCAGGCGCGCGCGCGACTGCGGCCCGCGGATGCAAAGAGCAGGCTCGCCCTCCTGAGCGCTCGAGAGTGCTCGCCGCCCAGCGATGAAATGTAAGGAAATTCATGGAAACAACAGCGCTGAACTATGATTCCCCGACATCGATCAAAGAATTCCTTGAGCGCGAGGGACTCTGGGTCACCAAGCGCTTTGGACAGAATTTTCTTATTGATAGATCAGTGCGCGGGCGGATCGTCGACGCCCTCATGGTAGAACCAGGCATGCGCGTGTGGGAAATCGGGCCTGGAATCGGCGCGATGACGGAGCTCATCCTCGAAAGGCGCGCGCGGCTTATCGCATTCGAGATCGATCACGGATTTGTCCGCTCTCTGCAGTCGCTCTACGCTTCGAGCGGCGATTTCTCCGTAGTGAGCGGTGACATGCTCAAAACATGGCGCGCGCAACCAGAGCGACCAGACAGAATTTTCGGCAACCTGCCCTACAATGCCGCTTTCGCGATCATCGCCGACCTTCTTGAGTTGAATTGCGTTCCAGAGCGCATGGTGTTCACGCTCCAGAAAGAAGCGGCGCGGCGCATGGCCGCACGCCCGGGCACCAAAGACTACTCGTCCTTCAGCGTGCTCTGCGCCTCTGCGTGCGACGTGCGCGTACTCTTCGACATTGGGGCGAGCTCATTCTGGCCTCAGCCGCGCGTCACGAGCTCGGTAGTACAGCTTGTGCCCAGCGCCGCGCCAGTTCCCGCCGAACTGAGAAAGAGCTTCTCGGATTTTGTGCGCTCCGCCTTCGCACTGCGCCGCAAAACCCTGCGGAATTCGCTTCGGGGCTGGCTTAACGCCAATTTCGCGGCGATCGACGAAACCGCCCGCGACGCGATCCTGCTCGAAACCCTCCTCAGCCTTGGGCATCGGGCTGAAATTCGCGCCGAAGCACTGTCGCCCGGCGAGCTTTTCGCCCTCTACCGCCAGCTCCACGCCCGCGTATCGGCTTCTTGCTGAAAATCAGGTAGTTCTTTATCATATTGAGGCGATGAGAGAAGAAGAAGTTAAGCTGAGCGTGGTCGAAGAGGAAGAAGTCGATACCGTGCTTGGCTCTGAAATAGAGTTCGAAGGCGAAGTCGAATCATCGAAATCCCTCATGATAAAAGGCAAAATTCGCGGCAGCATCCACTGCGACGCTGAACTGTACATCACCGAGCAGGCGGAGGTGCGCGCGCGCATCCACGCCGCGAGCGTAGTGATCCGAGGCAGGGTGTACGGAGACATCAGCGCCAACTCGTTGATCGCGGTGCTCGACTGGGGACATGTAGAGGGGAATCTCAGCGCGCCCGACATCTATCTTTCCCCGAACTGTTCTTTCAAAGGCTCAACGGTCATCACCTCATGAGACAGCGCCCACGCTTTTCGTTCTCGCTCTTCGCTACCGCGCTCGCGATCTGGCTCCTCTGCGCGGGTTTCGCAGCGGCGCAGCCGATAGGCTCCGCGATTTCAGTGCCCATTGGAATGACTGGTTCGGATCTCCTGCGCATGAGCCAGGAGGGCAAGAACAACGAAGTCGCGCTTCTCGCCCCGGAAATACTCAGAAAAAACCCCCAGGATATCGATGGCTATATTGGTTTCGCCTGGAGCCTCAACGCGCTGAAAGAGTATCAGAAGGCGCTCGATACCGCGCAGGCGGGTTACACGAAATCGAAGGATCCACGCCTGGCGCAGGCCATGGGCGAGGCGCTCTACAATCTCGGCGAAAACGCGGCGGCGCTCTCCTACTTTCAGGAGTACCTCTCGAAATTCCCCGAAGGCAGCAAGGCCGCGGTCACCTTCTATCTCTGCGGCGAGCTCTACATCCGCTTGGGCAAATACAACCACGCTGATATCGCGTTCAGCTCCGCGCTCCAGTACAACCCCAGCAACGCGAAATGGTGGACGCGCCTAGGGTGGGTGAGGGAAAAAACATCGCGCTATCTTCTTGCGCTCAAAGCCTATGAGCAAGCGGTAAGCCTCAATCCGAGCCTCCAGGACGCGCAGAGCGGTAAAACGCGCATGCGTGCGAAGATTCAGGGTTGAGCTTGGAGCGCGTCGCATGACACTTCTGCGCGTTGCCTTCCAAACCCTAGGCTGCAAGCTCAATCAGCTCGAAACCGAATCCGTCGCGGACGCTTTCTTCGAGGCTGGCGCTACGATTGTTCCCTTCCACGAGCGCGCCGACCTCTACGTGATCAACACCTGCACAGTGACCTCAAAGGCGGAGCAGAAAGCTCGCCACGACATCCGCGCGGCTCTGGCGCGCTCCCCCCACGCGGTCGCCATCGCGACCGGATGCTACGCGCAGATGAATCCCGAGCAACTCTCCGCGCTCGATGAACGGGTGGTCGTCGTCTCCGGCGATCTCAAGGCGAGTCTTCTCGCGCTCGCGTCATGGCTCTCCGAGAATTGGCAGGGCCACGGCGAACTTTTGCACGCTGTGCAATCGTGGCAGGACGAGATGCAGACTGCGCTCGCACAAATGAATAGCGCTGCCATCAACCTTACGCCCGCACATGCCTCCCCAAAAGCTATCGCAGAGTCGGGCAAAAGCGTCCCCTTGGTTTCTTCGGCCCTCGACCGCTTCGCATTCCATCCAGATCGATTCGCGATGCACACCCGGCCGGCCCTCAAAGTGCAGGATGGCTGCGATCATCGTTGCGCGTACTGCCGCGTCTGTTTCGCGCGAGGGCCTTCGGTTTCGCTCGACTCGGCGGAGGTTGTCGCGCGCGTGCGGAAACTCGAAGCGGCGGGCAAAGCCGAGGTTGTGCTCACCGGAGTGAACCTCGCGCAGTACCGTGATGGAGGGCTCGATTTCGCGGGTCTTCTTTCGCTCCTGATCCGCGAAACAGACACGATCAAATTCCGCGTATCGAGCTACGAGCCCGAGCGCATTGACGAGGCGTTTCTCGAAGCTTTCGCGAGTTTTCGTGTGCGCCCCCACATACACCTCTCCGTGCAGTCGGGCTGCACTGAAACGCTCAGGCGCATGGCTCGCCCTTACGGCGCCGAGAAGGTGCGGCGCGCGGTGCGAGACCTGCGCGCGGTCCGCGACGACCCGTTCCTCGCCTGCGACGTGATCGCTGGCTTTCCAGGCGAGACCGACGCAGAATTCGAAACCACCTTCGCGCTCCTCGCCGATCTTCGGTTCGCGTGGATTCACGCGTTTCCCTTCAGCGCCCGCCCGGGTACGCGCGCCGCGACCATGACGCCCCGCATCCCCGAGCGCGTCGCGGGTCAGCGCGTCGAGCGCCTTCTCGAACTCGCGGCGCGCGGCAAGCGCGAGTACATCTCACGCTGGATCGGCCGCCGCGTGGAGATGGTGGTCGAGCGCGCGGATACTTCCAGTTCAGATGGCTCCAGCTCGGATGCCTCCAGTGATTCAAAGTGTACCGGCACCACCGAAAATTATCTGAAGGCCGAAGTTCGCCTCCCGAACGCCACGCATACCCGCAGCGCGGTACCGCCGCTCCCCGGAACCACGCTCGCCGTAACCATCTGTCGCGCGCTCGACCACGCGGAGAGCGATATCTGCGCAGAACAATAAGCCACAAAAAAGGTCAAGTATTCCGCATTCACACTTGCTTTTTGAATTTTCTGTTCTATAATTCATTCTATATATTGTGTTCACTCGAATGCAAATGTGAGGAGGAAATGATATGCGAGCAAAGCATATTGCGTTTATGGCGCTTCTCGTGGCGGTCGTCTTCATGTTCACCGGCTGCGACGCGCTCATAACAAACGTTTTTAAAACGGCGAACCTTGGTCAACCGAGCGTAACGACCATTTCGACCATGCCAACGACATCGCTCGTCACGGCTTCGGGACTGTCGAGCGGCACGGTGTCGCCAACCTTCATCGCCACGGTGATCAGCGATCCCACGACGCGCGACGCGGTTGTCACGACCTTGGAGACGACTTTTAGCGATCCAACGAGCACGCCCGAAGAAGTCCAGCAGGCCGGAACGGTGCTCATCAGCGTTATTCTCGCCGAGAACAAGATCGACGATATCATGACGCAGCTGGGTTCCTCGCTTCCGGATCTGCTGAGCTCGTTCGGCATAAAGAGCCTCAGGACCAGCAAGGCAATCGACTACGTCGCGCTGCTCAATACGCTGTTCCCCGCCGGTTCCAATGTGGCGAATATGATCGATACGCTTGTGGGTTTGAAATCGAAATTCGATATTCTTGCGGCCAGTATCGCGGCCTACCCTGGTTTTCTTGACCAGAGCATCGTGGCGAACTTCTTGCCCTACGCGGTGATCTCGCTCGCGGCCGACAATCTCCAGGGCACTGGTCCATCGAACACAAAGATCAATCGCACCAACTTCCCCACACAATCAATCGGAGAAGTCATGGCGACGCTGCTCGATGCGTTCAGGGCCGCTTCCGATCCCTCGACCATCCAGTTTGATTACTACTTCACCTCGCCTCCCGATATCGCGACTCTGGCGGCGGATGGTTCGACGCTTGCCATTCTGTTCAACGCGGCGGGCATGGGCAGTCTGCTCACGCAGCTGCAGAGCATTAAAACAACATGAATCGTAGAAACAGGAGCCAAGAAATGAAACGAAAAATACTTGTTGCGGTGATGCTCGCGGCGATCGCGCTCACTGCCTTCTCTCAGACCGTAACGTACAATTTTCCTGAAGTGCAGCCAAAGGACGCGCGTACCATGGGCATGGGCGGCGCTTTCCACGTGTTCAGTCAGGGCTACTCGAGTTTCTTCGGAAATCCCGCTGGTTACGCGGGTATGAGTTCGCTCACGCTGCTCGATCTGAGCACCTGGGCGTATCTCGCGCCGACCACAACCAATGTGAGCCGCATTCAGAGTTTGTTCAGCGGCGCATCCCTCACCAACATCATCGGCTACGCAAGCGACTGGGTGACGGGGAATAACGGTTTAGGCGCAGGAACCTCGATCGGTCTCGGCTGGGTGGGCAAAAAGGGAATCTCATTTGGCGTGAACCTCGTCACTGATGAAGTGGTCGCGGGCTCTTCGCTTCTTACCGCCAGGCTCAGCAGCGCTACGCAAGCAAACGGCGTGCTCGGTCTCGCGTATCCTTTCAAGCTCGGTCCGCTATCGCTCAAAATCGGCGCCGATGGGCGTATCTTCTACCGCATGCAGTCCAACCCCGTCGCGGGCTGGGGAATCACGTCGGTCATCACCGATTTCTCGAACCCAGGCAATATCTCGGCGTCCTCGTTCGCCTTCATTGGCGGCTATGGATTCGCTGCGGACGCGGGAGTAATTTTCGGGATTGGCCCGGTCATGTTCGGTTTCTCTGCCAGAGATTTGGGGCTTGAGTTCAAGGTTGGCTCGTTCACCGCGCAGGATTTGGCCAATGGAGACTTTGGCGCGCTCATCTCCGGAGGAAGCGTTTCTGCGATGCTCACTCCGGCTTACGCTGCCGGTGTCGGCATTCGGCTTTTCGAGAATGGTCTTTTTGAACCGAGCGTGTACGCGGAAGTCGACGATCCTCTCACGCTTGTGCAGAGCACCGATTTCGTAACCGATGCCTTGAAATCTTTGCACGCGGGCGCGCAGCTCAGGCTCTTGAGATTCATCACTGCGCGCGCCGGTCTCAACAAGGGATGGTACAGCATTGGCGCGGGCATCGACCTCTCCTTCATTGAGTTTGACGCGGCGATGTTCACCGAAGAGACAGGGATGTACCCCGGCGAAAAGGGGCGAAGCGGCATTTCGATTCAGGCCGCGATTCGCTTTGGCCGCTAAGCGCTGAACGCTGGGTTGTGGCGCGCGAGCTTGTGGCGCGCAGGTGTTCCTTAAGCTAGCGCCACATTCGAAGTGTTTTTTGCAGAGGGCTGTCCAATGAGTTGGATAGCCCTTTTTTTTCATTTTTTTCGAGAACAAGGCCGCAAAGTGTCCGATACAGTAAGAGTGCGATAATTCCGCTCCGGTGGAGGTTGTAGTTGGTTTCGCGGCGAATCTATCTGCTTGTGCTCTTTGCTCTCTCATTTCTGTTCACAAATTCAGCCTTCTCTCAGTCCGTCATTGACAATGTCATGCCCACCGATGCCCGATCGATGGCGATGGGGGGATCTTCGCTTGTGTTCGCCGAAGGATACGGCGCGCTCTGGGGCAATCCCGCAGGGCTCGCGCGCAAGAAATCGCTCACCTTGCTCAACTCCTCAACCTGGGCGTATCTGCGCCCAACACCCAAAAACATCAACATAATGCTTTCGATGTTGAACCAGGGCACTACCCAGGATCAAGCCAAAGCGAACATCGACGATCTCATCGCGGAGAATGGGCTTGGCGCGGGCGAGTCGCTGGGCTTTGGCTGGATTGAGAGCGGCATCGGACTCGGACTCACTTCGGTAACCGACGCATGCGCGTCGGGAAGCGGGCTCGCCGATTCGACGCTCGATATCGAGAGCCAGACGAACGCCGTGGTAGGCATGGCGTGGATGATGAATCTAGGCCCCTTTCAATTCGATTTCGGTGCTTCGGTCCGCGGCTACTACAGGATAGAAACGGGCGCGAGTGGTTGGGCCTTTTCTTCCATCGCGGAGGCTCTCGTCAGCGGCTCGAATCTGTTTTCGACGGTATCCGGCGACTCTGTACGGGGTGGTTTTGGGGTATCGCTCGACGCGGGCGCGACGCTTAGTCTCGGGCCTGTGGGGGTTGGGCTCATGGTTCGTGATATCGCGGACAAGATCGCGCTTAAGAATTCGACGATCCAGGAAATTGCCAACTCGTACATGGTGCCATCGGGCGGCCTCGATTACTATTCGATCGCGCCTATCTACACCGCGGGCCTCTCCTTTTCCACCGGCCGAGGCACACTTCTCGCGTCAAACATCTATGTGGAAGCTGACGATCCGCTTTCGCTCGTCGCGCTCTTTCCCGACCGCGTCGCGTCCATCTCATCGAAATTGCGTTCAGGCATAGAGATAGAGCTACTCAAATTCCTTTCGCTGCGCGCGGGATTCAATCAGGGATACATCTCCTTCGGCGCGGGCCTACACATCCTTCTTTTGGAAGTCAACGCCGCGGTGTTCACTCAGCCGGTGAACGCGACAGGAGGAACGGTGGGCCGAAGCGGCATCATGGTTCAGGGAGCCATTCGTTTTTAAAGGAGCCTCGATATTCTTGACATTTCGTGCTGTTTCCGCTAGTGTTACAACCCGCGATAGAAGCGTGGGCCGCTAGCTCAGTTGGCAGAGCAACGCCCTTTTAAGGCGTGGGTCCCCAGTCCGAATCTGGGGCGGCTCACAGTGCGAGGCTGTTTGGATTTGGTTCCAAACAGCCTTTTTTATTGGCGCGTAGAGCTGCGCTAGCGTGAGTTGGTTTGATGTGGGGGCGTCGTGGTTGCGGAAGGGACGCTATGCGCTTCCTGCTGAGGTATTGAGCCGCCGCTCGCGCGAAAGCATGCCCGCGAAAGTCTGTTGATTTCATGAGCGAGCCTCGCGCTCGTATCGCGTGCGGTCATTCTCCAGCGCCACCATCCACTGGTACCTGGAAGATTCATGCGCGCCTCCGAGCCCGCGCCGAGAAAATCCTGCATGGGCGCGATCGCGAGGCTGGCCGCGCTAGCCCAGACAGCGCGGATCATTTTCCATGAAATGGTGCGCGCGGTGGCGCCCAAATAGGCACGGGCCCGCGCCCGCGCAGGCGGAGCCGCGTGAACAAACCAGCCTCTGGCGGTGTCGTTGTCGTGTGTTCCCGTGTAGGCGACGCAATGCTGAGGATAATTGTGCGGGTAGTCGAGATTGTCGTGGTCAGTCTCGAAAGCGAACTGCAGAATTCTCATGCCGGGAAATCCTAGACTGTCGCGCAGGGCAATGACTTCGGGCGTTATGAAGCCGAGATCCTCCGCGATGATCGGCAGTTCG
This sequence comes from bacterium, assembly GCA_021813065.1. Classification (GTDB taxonomy): domain Bacteria; phylum Spirochaetota; class Spirochaetia; order Treponematales; family Rectinemataceae; genus Rectinema. The sequence goes on along the minus strand of JAKALZ010000001.1, from coordinate 3,647 downwards.
TCGAGTTCCGCCTCGAGGGCACTGAAGAGCGCGCTGCCAGGCCCTTTCTCCCAGTGGCCGCGCTCAGCGGTGGGCTCGCCGGCGTCGACCGACCAATATGCCTCAAATCCCCTGAAGTGGTCGATGCGAAGCGCGTCGACGAGCTGAAGCGAGTGCCGCACTCGCGCGATCCACCAGGCATATCTCTGTGAAGCATGCGCGGGCCAGCGGTACAGCGGGTTGCCCCAAAGCTGTCCTGTCGCGGTGAAGTAATCGGGCGGCACGCCCGCGATCCGCGCAGGCTCCAGCCGCTCATCGAGAATGAAGAGTTCCGGGTGTGCCCAGACATCGGCCGAATCGAAGGCGGCGAAAATGGGGATGTCGCCAACAATCTTCACGCCGCGTGCGCTGGCGTACTCGCGGAGCTTCCTCCACTGCGAAAAGAAGAGAAACTGCGTGAACTGGATGCGCTGGATGTCGTCGCGGTGGCGCGCTTCAAATTCCTCGAGGGCGCGAGGATCGCGAAATCGCAGCCCTTGAGGCCACTCGTTCCACGCCCGGAAGCCTTCGGATTCCTTTATCGCCATGAAGCGTGTGAAATCGTCGAGCCAGTAGGCCTGGCGCGCTTTGAACTTGGCGAAATCGCGGCGCGGCCCGATTCGCGGTGCTTCGCTATCGCGGTAGTTTTGCCATGCTGTCCGCATGAGCTCGGCATTCGCGCTGAAGAGTCGTCCATAGTCGATGGCGGCCGGTGTGTTTCGCGCTGATAGTGTATCTTCCGCGCCCAGCCCCGAACGGTAGCGCGCGCTCTCGCCTTCTGAAATCAATCCCTCTTCGATGAGGAGTCGCGGGCTGATCAAATAGGGGTTGCCCGCGAACGCGGAGGGGCTCTGGTAGGGAGAATCACCAAAGGCGGTCGGCCCGAGTGGAAGAATCTGCCACCACCCCAAGCCCGATGCTGCGCAAAAATCGATGAATGCTCGCGCTTCCTCGCCCATCGTTCCGCACGGCCAATCGCCCGCGAGGGAGAGCGGGTGGAGAAGGACGCCTGAACTTCGCGGAATATCCATAACTAAACCGATTTACATAATGTGTCGCGGCGCGTTCATCTGTCAAGGGCCAAGAGAAATGGTGCCAACTGAAACAATGTCAACCAAAAACGCGGCCGCTTTTCGCTGGTGCGGCGGAGTCTCGCACGAGCCTCAGTTCGCTGAGATGGTGAAGGTGACTCTGTCGGAATACTGGCCCGCTTCCACATCTTGCCCAGCGGGAACATTCACGCTGCCGCTTAGCGGAAACTCGTACATGCCTTTTGTGTTGTTGATGAGAAGAGTATTCTTCAGCTGAAGGTTGCTCGCGTACAGAGTACCGCCGATCGTGAGGCTGTAGTTGATGGTGTCGGTCGTCGTGGTCGACGAGAGCTTGCCGCTGGTGGCTTGCATGCTCAGCGTGAAGGCGGTGTTGGCGCGGATTGCGATGCCGAAGGTCGCGGTCTTTCCGCCCGATACATCGCCCAGGTCGATGCTGTAGTCGGAAATCCCGGTGGAATAGGTGACCGTCGAGGGACCAAGCCGCACATCGACAAAGGGATTGACGTTGGCGGTGTAGGTAAAGGATTGGGAATCCGCGAGGGTGGTGGTGGGGTATGCGCCGTTATAGAGTTTTAGGGTGAAGGTTCCTGTGTAGATTCCCGCGGGCGCTGGCTGGCCGCTCGCAAGGCTCGGATACACGGTGAACTGCTGGGTGAGCTGATTTGTCCTTTTAGCGAAGCTTCCGGAGATGATATTCGTCGAGGTTTTATTTGAAGAGCTGTAAATTTCGGTGGCATACGCGGAGTCCTTGAAGAAACCAACGACGAGGTTTACCGTGGAGTTATCCGCAAAGACGAGGTTCCTGTAGCTGGCGACAGGCGTGCCATCGATGAGGAGATAAAAACTTCTGACATTCGAGGGTTTGCTGCTCAGCCGTACGGTGAAGGTGAATTGAGGCCCAGTGGAATCGCCCGAACTATAGGGATCGTACGTCACCGCGGCGGGATTCGAAAACGTGTCAAGCGAGAGCGTCTGCCCAAACGCCGCTCCCGCCATCAGCGCGAAAATCGCCAGCGCGAAAACATATCGTTTTTTCATGTGCCTATCCTCTTGTATTGTAGTGCTATTTCGCCTTCGTGTGTATCACAATGTCGCCAAGCGCAAGGGTATCGGAGTCTGTCTCCTTCAGCTCGAAGTTCGTCGTGCCATATCCCTCGGGCCACTGAATTTTGTAGCTTCCCGGAAGCAGATCGTAGATGTCGAACACTCCCGTCTCGTCCGTGAAGGTCGAGGTTGTCAGCGAACCGCCGATATCGTAGACATCTCCAGGGAGATAGCTGATGGGCTTGCTGTTCTGGTCGACGAGGCGCCCGAGAATCATCGAGCGCTTCACCACGTCGCTCGTGAAGAGCAGCCCGCTTCGATACGCGGGAGAAATCACCGCGTATGGATTGCGAGGATTGAGATTGAGTTCAGCACCGATAAGATTTGTGGATAATACGGTGGTTCGATAGCTGGTGAGAGGAATTACCACATTTTGTCCTCGAGTCGCGGAATACTGCGAACCGCTGCTGAGCGCGTACGCGGCCTCGATATTCTTGAGTGCCTTCGAAGAAGCGATCAAGAGGAATGAATCGGGGGTCTGCTTGGTAAATCCAATGTGCGGGCCTACGAAGACCATTGTGGTTCTAAACTGCGCTGATCCAGCGCCTGAATAAGAGCCTGAACCCTGCGAGTAATAGAGCATGCCATTCGCGGAGATCTCATAATAATCCGATAGATTCCTGATTCCGAAATTGATTGAGCTGTCGTTCCCCGACCCAGGGAGCACATTGGTCGCGTTGAGGCTCACATCGAAGAGCTTTCCCGCCACGCCAGCCTTGTCGAGCACTGTCATGTTCGAAGTTCCATCCGAAGACTGCGAAAAGCTGAACAGGCGCTGATACAGCTCTCGGGGTTGGATGGTAAAGCCAACGCTGGCGGAGAAGGTGGGTGCCGCGCCAGATTGGAGGGAGAGGTGACCCGAGAGCGTGAGGTTTCCTCGTTCCGAGAGTCCCTGGCTGATAGAGGCGTAGAAATCGTGGTCTCTCAGGGTCACGGTACCCTGCGACTGTGTGTAGCTGTAGCTGAAGCTCGCGCCTGTTCGCTGAAAAACGCGCGCGTAGATGCCAGCCGACGCGGAGATGTAGGCTCCCGAGGGAGTTCCTGAGGGCCCGATGATGCCCGGCGCGAAGAATCCCGCGCCTTGATACGACGCCGAGAGAGAGAGCGTGGGAATAGACTCATTCCAGGGCACCGAGAAGGTGTAGCCAATCGATGCTTCAGGGGCGAGCACATTGCCCCATCCATCCCATCTGCCAATGAGGGCGGCAGTGCCATTGACGTTGCCGAAGGGAAGCGCGGCGATCCACGTGAGCCCTCCCATCGCGGAGCGCTTGTCGGACTGAAAGTTGATACCTCCCGAAAAGGTTTGAGAAAAGCCGTACATATAGTATCCGGTCGCCAGGAATTCGCTCAGATCTGTCGTTGAGACTCCAGCGGAAAGCGCGTACTTGGAGGTGCCCATCACCAGGTTGCTGCTTTCGCGAGGAATGGTGCGTCGCAGCACCTGAACCTTTCCGTCGGACTCCTCAATGC